>NZ_PNCY01000079.1:0-1424 GCF_005887105.1 Pseudoalteromonas sp. S2893
AAGCCATGCAATGCATGGCTTTTTAACTCATTGTTTTGTCTTGTCCTGAAATGTGTTTACACATTTTGGACTTATTTTATGAAAACCACTAAAACTAAAGACGTTAAGCGTACTCAGCGAGATTATACATTAGGCTTTAAATTATCTATTGTTGAGCAAGTAGAAAAAGGCGACTTCACCTATAAACAAGCGCAAAGTCATTACGGTATTCAAGGCCGCAGTACCGTTCTGGTATGGCTGCGAAAACATGGTAAATTAGATTGGTCTAAACCAACTTATATAGCCAACATGCCTAAATCGAAAGAAACCCCAGCACAAAAAATTAAACGTTTAGAGCGCGAGATAGAAGAGTTACGCCTAAAGGATTTAATCAAAGATGAAATGATTAATATTATGGATGAAGAATATGGAGCGGGCTTGCGAAAAAAGTACATATCCGAGCTATCACGCGCGCAAAAGAAAACCATCAAATAAAGCTTACTCCGTTATGCCGTGCATATGGCGTAACGCGACAAGGTTACTATCAAGCTATGCGCAGAATAGATGCTCGGAATAAAGAATTGGAGCCAGTCAAAGAATTAGTGATGTACTGGCGGCAATTCATGCCTCGTATTGGTGGGAAGAAACTTTATCTGATGATAAAGCCAGACCTGCAAGAGCGTGGCATTAAACTAGGTCGTGATTGTTTTTTTGATTATTTAAGAGAGCATGACTTTCTTGTAAAACCAAAGAAAAATTACACTAAAACAACAAACAGTAACCATTGGATGCGCAAGCATCCCAATTTACTAAAGGAATACATGCCTACTGCGGCCGAGGAAGTCTTCGTTAGTGACATTACATACGTAAAGTCAGCGCAAGGCGTGCATTACCTATCGTTAGTCACTGATGCTTACAGTCGAAAAATAATGGGTTATGAGCTGAGTGATGAAATGAAAGCAACCGATGTAGTCAGAGCATTAGAAATGACAATTAAGCAACGCGTATATAAACGTGATGCCATTCATCATTCAGATAGATGTTTACAATATTGCTCTGAAGTATATCAAAATGCGCTATTAAAAGAGGGCATTAGACCATCGATGACCGATGGGTATGACTGTTATCAAAACGCATTAGCAGAGCGTATTAACGGGATATTAAAGCAAGAGTTTTTACTGTATAAATGTCGCAATATGGCAGAGTTAAAACAGCTCGTTGAAGAATCGATATTTATATACAATGAAATGCGACCGCACTTAAGTTTGGATATGAAAACACCAAATCAAGTGCATAAAAAAGACCTGGCGCTTTCGCACCAAGTCTTTCATTAAAACCGCCAACCTATTTCAGGACGGGACATTTGCTGAGTATAAACGCTTAGTTTTGCTCGTCGCGCATAAATACTGGCTCAAGATCTTTAGTGGTTGCTTCAGGGCTAAAGT
>NZ_PNCY01000080.1:0-332 GCF_005887105.1 Pseudoalteromonas sp. S2893
ATGAGCTAACCACGTAGCAGCAAGTTTACCTCGCGTTTTATATTAAATTTTTTCGCGGCATAAAGCCGCTGCTACTCATTAATTGCCCCACAGAGGGCACAGAGGCGCTTCGCGCTGCACAGAGAAAGCACAGGTATTGGTGATTTATTTCTCCAGTTTTTCTCCTGCTCTCCTCCTTCACTTCTCGGTGGTGAGATAATCACTTTTAAACGAAAGCATGAGCTAACTACGTAGCAGCGAGTTTACCTCGCGTTTTATATTGAATTTTTTTCGCGGCATAAAGCCGCTGCTACTCATTAATTTCACCACAGAGGACACAGAGACACACACCC
>NZ_PNCY01000081.1:0-373 GCF_005887105.1 Pseudoalteromonas sp. S2893
AGCCTTCTTTATAACCTAGTGCCGCAACGCGCAAAGAAGCGTCAAGGAGCTGTAGAGCTGGGATGTACCACTTCTGTGACATAGTTTAGCACCCCAGTGGTGAGTATAACATTTGAGTGTAGGCACTTTAGCCAATAATTAAACACCCAAACAGGTATTGGCGAAGGATTTTACCGTAAATAAAAATAAATTGCTTGCCTGCAAATAGCAAAATAGGCACCAATTGGTGCCTATTTTATGTATTAAACGCCTAGTTACGTACTATTAAGCTTTTTCTAACAATGTACGTGCCACTGTTCGCATACCTTGCGTAGTTGCACCTGCAGCCCATAGGCTAGGGGTACCCATATTAAATGCTGCAGCTAAATCTATT
>NZ_PNCY01000082.1:0-282 GCF_005887105.1 Pseudoalteromonas sp. S2893
ATCCTGCATCGCCGACCACTTCTTTTATTTTTATAATAGAATAGCTTACAGGCAAACTATGAAGTTTTCGATGCGCCCGTAGCTCAGCTGGATAGAGCAACGCCCTTCTAAGGCGTTGGTCGAAGGTTCGAATCCTTCCGGGTGCGCCATTTGAAAACAAAGTAAATACCGTGGTGATTGTAGCTCAGTTGGTAGAGCCCCGGATTGTGATTCCGGTTGTCGTGGGTTCGAGCCCCATCAGTCACCCCAATTTACTTCGAGTATCGGCGATTAGCGCAGTTT
>NZ_PNCY01000083.1:0-522 GCF_005887105.1 Pseudoalteromonas sp. S2893
AGTGTGGTTGGCTTTTTTATCGGTATCGGCGAAAGTGCAGCCATTGTTGTGCGCGGAACAGTTAGCGATGTTGAAGATGGCCAAACAGTTACGGTTACTATTAGCGATGGTGTTAACCCACCGGTTGAAGTGCAAGCCATTGTAGAAAATGGCGAATATGTAACAACTCCTATTGATGCAAGCAGCTTAAACGACGGCACATTAACCGCCACTGCAAGTGTATCTGATATAGCTGGCAACCCTGTAAGCGCACAAGATAGCGTTGAGCTCGATAACACTGCCGCCATTACCACAAGCATTGATAAAACAGCCGATGGCGTTATTAACGGTAACGGCGAAAGTGCAGCCATTGTTGTGCGCGGAACAGTTAGCGATGTTGAAGATGGCCAAACAGTTACGGTTACTATTAGCGATGGTGTTAACCCACCGGTTGAAGTGCAAGCCATTGTAGAAAATGGCGAATATGTAACAACTCCTATTGATGCAAGCAGCTTAAACGACGGCACATTACCCTCCACTGCT
>NZ_PNCY01000084.1:0-442 GCF_005887105.1 Pseudoalteromonas sp. S2893
GTAATACCAATTCGCTTAATTAAGTGATCTATTTTGAGGGTGGAAAAACGTGTCGGTATTACGTAAAGGCAGGTATTTCACTTTTCTGCAGACGTAAAAAAGCCCGGCTCTTTCGAGTCGGGCTTTCTTGTATTTGGAGCCTGGCGATGTCGTAGTGCCCACAGCGGTAGAGAGTCACATAGCAAATGCTACACTATCATTGTGTCGGGGCGGCCTTCCGTGGGGCTCGCCTTCGAGCTGTTTTACTTCTCTGATGAGTTAGCCATGGGTCTGGCTATTTATTAAATCCCAGACAGCAAAAAACCCGTTACATCGCTGTAACGGGTTTCTCTTATTTGAAGCCTGGCAATGTCCTACTTTCACATAGCAAATGCTACACTATCATCGGCGCTGTTTCGTTTCACTACTGTGTTCGCGATGCGGTCAGGTGGGTCCAAAACGC
>NZ_PNCY01000085.1:0-349 GCF_005887105.1 Pseudoalteromonas sp. S2893
GCGCTTGCAAGCTTCGCGCCTACAGCTTTCACTTCTCATTTACTCCTCATTCTCTTCTCTTTGTGCATTTTTGTATTAAAGATCGATAAACCACAAAGAGGCTTAGAGGCGCTTCGCTTTTAGAGAAGTAACGAGCATTTTGCGCGAGCAAGCTTCGCGCCTACAGCTTTCACTTCTCATTTACTCCTCTTTCTCTTCTCTTTGTGCATTTTTGTATTAAAGATCAATAAATCACAAAGAGGTTTAGAGACGCTTCGCTTTTAGAGAAAAAACTCACATTTTGCGCGAGCAAGCTTCGCGCCTACAGCTTTCACTTCTCATTTACTCCTCATTCCCTTCTCTTTGTGCA
>NZ_PNCY01000086.1:0-402 GCF_005887105.1 Pseudoalteromonas sp. S2893
ATTAATGAAAAGCTGTACATCCCCCCTGAACAAGCTCTGTGCCCACAATGTTAACATTAACACCGGAGCTATACCTTACCTTGTAGACCCGCAGCTTGCTGGCATAACGAGCGATAGCTCGTAAATATTAAACCAATACAATCACAAAGAGGTGTAGAGGCGCTTCGCTTTAGAGAAGCAACTTGCAACTTGCGCGAGCAAGCTTCGCGCCTACAACTTTCACTCCTCATTTTTTTCTCTTTGTGCAATACATCGTTTGAATAATGAGATACTTTGCCTCTCGTATGAACAAGCTTCGCGCTTACAAGCCAAATTAACCACCGAGAAGTGAAGAAGAAGAACAGAAGAAGTGATTAACCAATCCCCGTGTTTTCTCTGTGTAGCGCAAAGCGTATTTGTGTC
>NZ_PNCY01000009.1:0-179829 GCF_005887105.1 Pseudoalteromonas sp. S2893
GAGCAATCACTGCTCCAGCTATTTACTCCACTAAATGTTAAACCCTATATTGTGCTTAATTGCCCCTAAATAAAACTAAGTTCTTTAGGACTACAGCCTTAAAATTTAGTAAAAAAATGCCACTTTTAAAAGTGGCATTTTTGTTTGTAGAATCTAACAACTACAATTTTATAAATCGAATGTGCGTGATATAGCAAGTACTATACGCTCATCAGCGTAATCGTAATCTAGGCTTGTGTCTTCAGCAGCAATCTCAATACCAAAGCCTTCGTAGCTAGTTTGGTACGCTAGGCGGTAATGTTTGTATGATTTCTTTTGGTTTACATCCCATGCCCATTTTTCGCCATCAAGCGAATTAGAAATATCAAAGCTTGCACGAATTGCATGATTCGGGGCAATTTCAAAGGTGTGGGCAATCATAGAAATAACATGGCCAGCGCCTGTACCAAAGTAATCCCAGCTATACCAAAAGTTTAGCTCTGTTTGACCATACTCACTTGCATAGCCAAATTTTGTGTAGGCTTCGGCGTAGTTACCATCGCTGTTATTACCTTGGTATGTGTAATAAGCAATACCGTAATCAGCGCTAACCTTGTCAGTTAATTGCACGTATTTACCTAGGTAGGCATCAAGTTCAAAATCAGTGTCATCACCAAAATCTACATTAGATGCCCATGCACCTGCGTACACACCGCTGTCGAACGCGTAATCAAGGCTTGCTTGAATTGCAGGGTCGCTATCAGTTTGTGTTACACCGTTAAAAGTATAGTCAGATGCTGCTGTAATGGTTGTTGACCAGTTAGCTGACACCGTAGTTGATAAAAGTGTGAAAGGTAGCGCTACTGCTAGTTGTTTTAGTTTGTTATTCATTGTTGATCCCTAATGTACAGTTTCTATTTTTGTGTAATCTATTTTGTTTGCTTTTGGCGAACTGTCTATATTGTTAACCGTTTTAAATTTGCTGTAGCCAATAAATGCAGCACAGCCAAAAAACAGTGCAATTACTAACGCGCCAACCCATTGAATTTGTAAAAACTCAAGCTTAAACAATAGGGTTAGTAACGAAAGGGCAACAATATTGAGTATCATATAGTTCTTTTTACCTAAACGTTTAACCGTTAAGTTAAGGTTATCTGTGTATAAGCGTATTAATGAATCAAGCGAATTAATAACAAACACTATCCCAACAAATACCATGGCAAAGTTTTTAATACCCGCTGTTGAAATACCCATTTCGTGGTAGTGATAAAGTACGCTAAACCAAATCGCAATCGGAATAGATGGAAATATCAACATTGCACCTAATACTTGGTATGTTTTAAGGCCGCCTACAAAGCGAGACGTAAATTGGCCAATCATAATGCTCCACGCAAACCACCAAAATAGATAAAATTCATGGTAGTCATTAAGCGGTAAAACAAACTGATTTATATTGGCAAAGTAAGTACCAATTTCAGCAAGGTTATTGGTAAATGCCGACATTTCGCTGTCACCAACGACAAAGGCACCTGCCCACATAAAGGCAATTAATGCGATAAATAACCACGTTGTAGAAATACTTAAAAAGCGCACGTATTTAATATCTGTACTTGAGTACACAGCAAAGCAAATAGCTGCAAATACAATAAAGTAGAAGGTAGGTATAACGCTCGAACCATCGCCTAGCTCTGGTAAGTACCAGGGTAAGTTAGAAAGCAGTAGGTAAGCCGTAAAGGCACATGTGCCAATAATAACCACGTTATTAATGAACTTAACCCATGAAATTTCGAAAAATTTAACTTTGGGCTCTATTACACAGAAATAAAAGCACGTAAGAAAGTAAAATCCCCAGATCAAGAATCCCCAGTAGCCAAACTCAATAGCCAGTGGGTTTGCAAACGCGTATTCTGGGCTTGCTTTTATGTCTGCATAACCTGCAAATTCGGTTAATGGAAACATGATTAGGCCAACGTCTAGGCCTGAGGTAAATAAGATTGCGATAAAGGTAAACGTTCTCACTGGTGTTACGCCTACTACGCGTACGTTACCCCATTTAAATAAAATAGTGATAACAGCAAGTAGCGTAAATATAATGCCAGCACTAAGCCATATAGTCATTATCGCCCTCCCAAAATGAATAAAAGTAACTCATAAGTTCTCCGTTTTTGTTTTATTACTTGCACAAACACCGCGTAACCAATTTACGCCGTGAGCCACTGCAAGTTGAACGTGCCCTTCATAGTGTTAGGCACGTTATGGCTTAATTAAATCTCGCTATTACGTTGCGTTGTTTGCCAATTACTGCTCATGGCAACGTCCACAGATGCTTGCGGTAACGGTGTTTTACCTAAAATTAGATCCGCTGCTTTTTCTGCAACCATAATTGTAGGGGCATTTAAGTTACCATTTGGCACCGTTGGGAAGATTGACGAGTCAACAACACGTAGCCCTTCAATACCATGAACTTGGGTATTAGAATTAACCACGGCCATGTCATCTTCGCCCATTTTGCAAGAACAAGATGGGTGATAGGCACTTTCTACTGCTTGGCGTACAAAGGCATCTATTTCTTCGTCGGTTTGAATGTGCTTACCTGGTTGAATTTCTTCATCGCGGTAGTCATCAAATGCACTTTGCTCAATAATGTCGCGAGTTAGGCGCACACACGCTCTAAAGCCTTCAATATCGTCTTTATGCTGCAAGTAGTTAAATAAAATTTTCGGCGGTTGCTCAGGATTAGCTGATTGAATTGTGACACTACCCCGGCTTTTAGGTTTGTTATGACCTACATGCACCTGAAAACCATGACCCGCAAATGCACTGCGTCCATCGTAGCGCATCGCCGCTGGTAAAAAGTGGTACTGAATATCTGGCCATTCAACGTCTGGTTTTGAGCGAATAAATGCACACGACTCAAAGTGGTTTGTTGCCCCTAAGCCTTTTCGGGTCAGTAGCCATTTAGCGCCAATTAAGCCTTTTGAAATAATACCTAATTTACCGTTTAAGGTAATAGGTTGTTTACACTTGTACTGAAAGTAAAACTCAAGGTGATCTTGTAAGTTTTGACCTACGCCTGGTAAGTGATGCTTTACCTCAACACCGGCTTCTTCAAGTATGGCTTTATCGCCAATACCCGAAAGCTGTAAAATATGGGGTGAGCCAATTGGACCTGCACTTAATACAACGTCTTTAGTCGCATGCGCCGTTTTAAGAGTGCCATTTACTGTGTACTCAATGCCTGTGGCTTTTTTGCCTTCTAAAATCACTTTTTGTGCTAAAGCACCTGTAATAACTGTTAGGTTACTGCGTGATTTTACTGGGTCTAAATACTCGCGCGAGGCCGAACTGCGCACACCGTCTTTAACAGTCATGTGCATCGGGCCAAAGCCTTCTTGCTGAGCTGCGTTGTAGTCGTCTGTGTGTGCATACCCTGCTTCTACACCTGCTTTTATAAAGGTGGTGTAAAGCGGGTTTTGCATTTCGTTACCGTTATTAACGCCAAGCGGGCCTGTGCCACCACGGTGCGCATTTTCACCTAAATAAAAGCTTTCTGCTTTTTTAAAATAAGGTAAGCACGACTGATAATCCCAGCCGTTAGCACCATGTTGTTGCCACTCGTCAAAATCTTTCGCGTGGCCACGTACATATACCATGCCATTAATTGATGACGAACCGCCTAACACTTTACCGCGTGGGCAGTGCATTTCTCGGTTATCTAAATACGGCTCTGGCTGAGTGTGAAATTGCCATGCGTATTTATCTGTATTCATAGGAATAGAGAGCGCAGTTGGCATTTTTATAAATATACTTTTATCGCTACCACCGGTTTCTAGCAATAGCACTTTATTGTTTGTATCTTCAGATAAGCGATTTGCAAGTACACAACCTGCAGAACCGGCGCCAACAATAATATAGTCGTAAGTGTTACTCATAGTTGCCACCTTAAAACGGGCTTTCTATGTCGGCCATGCCCACATAGATAGACTTTGTTTGCGTGTAATGATCAAGCGTTTCTATGCCATTTTCACGGCCAATACCTGATTGCTTGTAACCACCAACAGGCATTTCAGCAGGTGAATTACCGTAAGCATTAATCCAACAAATACCGGCTTCTAATTGGTGAATAACACGGTGCGCACGTTTAATATCGCTAGTAAATACGCCTGCGGCTAAGCCAAGATGTGTACCATTTGCACGGACGATAACATCGTCTTCGTCTTCAAAAACAAGCACGCTCATAACTGGGCCAAAAATTTCTTCTTTAACAATAGTCATTTCATCGTTGCAATCGGTAAATACCGTAGGTGCTACAAAGTAGCCATTAGGCGCTGATTCAGGAGAAAGAGTTGTACCGCCAGTAAGTAGCGTTGCACCTTCGGCCAAGCCACTTTCTATGTAGCTCATTACCAACTCTTGATGCTTTTTAGAAATTAATGCCCCAAAGTTAGTATTTAAATCTTGTGGGTCGCCGGCAATAATATTTTGCTCAGTACGTGTTTTAAGCTCATCAATAAATTGTTGATATACATTTTTATGAACATAAATACGGGTACAGTTAGTACAAATTTCGCCTTGCGTATAAAAGTTACCTAACATGGCAGCACTGACTGCTTGCTCAATATTGGCATCTTCAAACACTAATAAAGGTGATTTACCACCTAATTCCATTGTTACGTCTTTTAATGTACCGGCAGCGCTTGCCACTACTTTTTTACCTGTGCCTACTTCACCAGTAAACGACACTTTGTCTATTTCACTGTGAGAGGTTAACCACTGACCTACATCACCTGCACCTTGCACAACGTTAAATACGCCGGCAGGTACGCCTGCTTCAACAAAAACTTCAGCTAGTTTAATAGCACCTAAAGGGGTTTCTTCAGAAGGTTTAAAAATAAACGCATTTCCTGCGGCAAGGGCAGGGCCCGATTTCCAACATGCAATTTGCAGCGGGTAGTTCCATGCACCAATACCAGCACAAATGCCTAGTGGCTCTTTGCGGGTATAGTAAAAGTCTTCGCCAACCATTTGCTGCTGGCCAACTTGTGCTGGTGCTAGGCCCGCAAAGTATTCAATTACATCTGCGCCTGTTTCTATATCAACGCAGTTAGCTTCTTGCATTGGTTTACCTGTATCAAGCACTTCAACTAAGGCAAGCTCGTCATTACGCTCACGCAATAAAGCAACCGCTTTTAATAAAATACGGCTACGTTCTATTGGGCTCATTTTTGACCATTGAGCAAAGCCTTGTTTTGCACTTTCGATAGCCGCGTTTTGAATAAATTCGTCGGCAACTTCTACCGAGTAAATAACTTCATCTGTGGCTGGGTTTTTTACATCAAAAGTTTCACCACTTTGGTTTGCAAGGAAGTGGCCGTTAATAAAGTTTTGATAGACAGGTGTAGTCACGCTAGGCTCCATATTGCTTGATGAGTGAATGTACATAGCTTTTTGCTAATGTTTCACTGTGTTTAAATTGGTTTTCGTCAGATTGACTTAATACTGCTCTTAACCATAGGCCATCAATCATGGCGGCGCTAAGTTCTGCAGCTTGCTTTGCTTGCTTTACGGGCATTAGTTGCTTAAAAGAAAATGCTAAATTACTTTGCAAGCGATTACTGTTTACATTTTGCAGCCTGTGCAGTTCTTGATCGTGCATTGACTGCGCCCAAAAACTTAACCACGTACGTGTGGTGTCGTTGCGCTGTTGAACAAGTGCAAAGTTGGCCTCAACAATAAACATCAAACGCTCAATTGCGCTGGTGGTTGGCTCAACTTTTTCAATTAATTCATTTTTTAAATTCGATAACAAATACCTAACGGTTGCCTCTATTAACCCCTGCTTACCACCAAAGTAATGGCTAATAATGCCAGATGATAAACCCGCATTTTTACTGATGGTGTTAATGGTTGTTCCTTGCAAACCGCGCTGTGCAACTGACTCAATGGTCGCGTCAATTAGCTGCTGACGCCTGACAGGTTCCATTCCGACTTTAGGCATAATTTTTATTAATTGAACGTTCAATAAAGATAAGCTTAATGTAATAGCTCTAACAATTCAAGGCGCAAGTAAACAACCAGATACCAAGATGTAGATGGATTATTAATAAAAACGGGTTAATTTGTAGTAGTGCCATATGCAGGTCCTGATTAATATAATTGTTTATATTCAGTGAGTTATATTTTAATTTTTAAACGCTAAAAATAGTAAGGATTTGTTTACGGGGTATGAGTAATAAAAAAGATAAATATTCGTTAGAATGGTAATAGTTAGAGTACGAAGGGTATTTTAAATAAGCAAACGAAACCATTTCACATGTTTAATTAGTGTACTAATTAAAAAAGTAGCAGTGTGTAATGGCTATAAGAGGAGGGATTAAGGTTAAAAAAGGCGTGTAAATTAGGCGCTATTAATAACGCCTTTAAATAATAGTGGGTAGCGTCTAAGGCGATTACCTATGTAATCATCGGCTAAGATTTGTTGGCATATAAAATTAACATCGTTACTGGCCTCAAACACCCAGTCAAAGCGTTCAATAGCCAGCAAAAAACCGCGTTTAAGGTGAGTCTGTTCGCGGTATTCATTTAGGTTTCGACGGATTATCTCCAGCTTTTCTGGGTGCGCTTGCAGCTCAGTAATTACCTGGTTTATAAACGTGGTGGTTTGCTTGTTTGTGGTGCGTTTACGAATGCGTCTTGGCTGCATTATTCCTCATTAGCAATGTTGTATAGTTTTTTTAAAAAGTCGTCTTTATGTTTGTCATGCTCATAATCTAGGTGATAAGCATTATGAAACCCAAAGTGCAATAATACGCCGCTACCTTCTAAGTAAATAGTGTAGCCGTCAATGTCAGAGTAAGCTGTAACACCTTGATAATGTTTACCAATATCATTTTGTTTACCGCGCTGCTGAATACGTTCGTACACAGAGAGGATCTGCTTGTTATCGAGTTCGTTTTTCATCATTAACCCTTTATTGTTTAAAGCTATTACGTTTTATATATGAGGGTCGATCACCGTAAAAACAATGCCTAAAAAGCGCTAAAATAATCTTGCTATTAACTGGTTTTACCTTATGCTCAAGCCTCATTTTTTGTTGAGCTTACACCATGATAGACAAGGCTTTACTCCTTAAAACTCGCGAACTGTCAGAGCAATTAATTGCTTTACAAACACCCATTAGAATACTCGATGCCATTAACTGGGATAAACAAATCAAAGAGGCGTTTTTTAGGCAAAAGTGCCAAAAAAATCCGCTAATCGATAGCGCCTATTACCAGCAACGAGATTTAGGATTTGTCCCCAGCGAATTACGCCAAGCGTTTTCTAACTTGCATCGCAATATTATTAACCAGTTAGGTCAGCTAAATCCTATTTCTCAATACATGGGTAAAATGTGTAGTGAGTATAAAACGGTGCTCAGTATGCTTGAGTATAGAGGAACGCCTGAGTTTCATGATTTGTCGGTAGAGCTTTTTGGTCACCCAAAGGATTTATTTCATGCGGGTGAACCTTCACTGTTCGAACTTGCCAATATGCTAGAAAAACCACTGCAAAACTTATTAATAGCCGATATTTTGCCAGATGATCCTAAAAATATTAATGCAAGTGATGCAGTGCGTATTTTATCTGAGCAAGTAAATAGCAGTATGGCGGGTATTAATGTAGAGGTTATGCTCAGCGATGGGATTGTCAGTGATGCTGCTGCAGGTGCAAATAACATTAAGCTAAATCAAGATGTTAAATTCTCACAGCGTGAGCTCGATATTTTAGAAGTGCACGAAGGGTGGATACACGTAGGTACAACGCAAAACGGGCTAGCTCAGCCTTATCTAACCTGTTTAAGTAAAGGGACGCCAAGCTCAACAGTGACTCAAGAAGGCTTAGCTGTTTTAACCGAAATAATTACCCTTAAATCAACGCCTAGGCGTTTATCAAAGTTAGTAAATCGTATTCAAGCAGTTACTAAAGTGATTGATGGCGCAGAGTTTGTTGATATATACCGTGACTACTTAGCGCAAGGGCTTTCAAAAGATGAAAGCTATACGTTAGCACAACGTGTATTTAGAGGCAGCTCGGCAACAGGCTTACCTTTTACTAAGGATATTGCTTACATTAAAGGATTTGTGCTGGTATATAACTTAATTCGTGTTGCTATACAGCTTGGGCGCATTGATCAGCTGCCATTATTGTTGGTCGGAAAAATATCGATTGATGATTTTAGACTTATATCGCAATTACATAGTTTAGGTGTAATAGAAAGTCCAAAATTTGTACCACCACATTTTAAAGATTTACGAGGTTTAGCAACGTGGCTAAGCTTTGGCAGATTTATAGGTGACTTATCGTTTGAACAGTTAGAAAACGACTATAAACCATTATTTTTGTAATAAGTAGCGCAGGTTGCTTTTATTAGAGCCTGCTCTGTTGAGCAAAAAGGTAAACAAGCCCCAGTTATTTAATGCAATAAAAAAAACGCAGTTGGAATGAGCAACTGCGTTGAAATGTATAGGTACAAGCCAGCGTACCTATAGCGAGGAACTTATTTTCTTAACCTGTTAATACTTGGCTGTGCATTTGCTCGTTTAATACAACGACCTCAGCACGTTTAAAAAAGTTAAAGTCGGTTGCTGTAGCAAGTGTGTAGGCACCCATCATACGGCTAATAATTAAATCGCCATTGTTTAGTTTTGGCAGCATAATTGAATCACTTATTACATCTATACTGTCGCATGTTGGGCCTGCAAGTACCGACTCAAAACGCTCGCTATCTTGTTTTGCACTATCGATAGGGTAGGCTGCTTCATCAAACATTAAACCGCTAAAAGAGCCATAAACGCCATCATCTAAGTAGTACCATGTTTTACCTTCGCGCGTGGCTTGTCCCATTACAGAGGCAACACTGGTTACACTACTTGCTACAATAAAACGGCCAGGTTCAGCAATAATTTGCATTGTTTCCGGTAATTGTGCCAACGCGATATTAATAGGCGCACAAAATACATCAATTGGTAGCACATCTGCGCTGTACGGCACAGGAAACCCACCACCAATATCGAGCGTACTAAGTGCTGGTAAGCCTAACTCAGCCACCTGTTTAACTACTTTTGCAGATGCATTTATCGCTTCAACGTATTTAGTTGGGTTAGGTGATTGCGAGCCAACATGAAACGATAACCCTTTAATACGAATACCAAGTTGCTGGGCAAGGCTAATAATGTCGATTGCCGCCTCTGGGCTGCAGCCAAACTTTTTAGATAAGTCAGCAAATGCATCTTTATTACGAAAGCTTAAACGCACTAAAATTTCGGCTTGATCTTTATAGGCAATAAATTTTTTAAGCTCGTTAATGTTATCCACCACAAACACTGTACAGCCGTAGGCAAGTGCGTCGCGAATGTCACTGTCGCGCTTTATTGGGTGCGTGTGAATCGTACGCTCGCTTGGTACGCCTTGGCTTGCTACTAAGTCAACTTCGCCACTGGTTGCTAAATCAAAGCTTGCGCCTTCATCTAACAAAGTGCGCACGACAGCAGCATGCGGTAAAGGCTTTAAAGCAAAATGTAACACAACGCCAGGCAGTGCATGTTTAAGTGCACGGTATTGACGACGTATAGCGTCGCAGTCAAGCACCATTAGAGGTGCGCCAAATTGTGAAGCAAGTTGTTCAATGTGGGCAATACTCGGTTGCGCGCAATCAATTGCTTGATTTGCAGCAACCGCTGCTGCAGGTACTTTAGTTACGGTGTCTTGTTGTTGTGTTGATAAAGCCATTTTATTTTCCGAGTCAATTAAGCAACTGCTCGGGTATGGTGTATCCACGAGTCAGTTGAGTGAGATCAATAGTGCAAACGCACAGTCAAATTCACTCTTGGATAGTTGCTCTATCGCCTTGCTACAAACGGGGTTTGTAATGTACTCGGATTGGCTATCATCAAGAAGCGGCGAGATAATAATGTAGGTTTTTATTTAGCGCAATAAAAATTTTAAATAAATTTAAAATAATTTATTTGTTATTAAAATCAGTGGCTTATGTTGATTTGTGGAGTTTGTCTTGACGATTGATTTTACTCATCAGAGGTTAAGTATACGTGCTCTTGAGAGTAAGCAAGCATCATAGCGCTAGATGTATCAGCACTATAGGCTTGTTGTAAACTTTTTTGTAAGCGGTCGTAAATTTCGGGGGTGTTCATTAAAATATTGATGGTTTTTATTACTTTTTCGCCAAGCTCTGACTTACTACATGCAAAGTAGCCATTAACAAATTCTGGAAATTCAGCTATTTCACGACTATCTATTTGTGTTAGTTGCTCACTGGTGAGTGCACCAAGTACGTTAACCTCGTAATCGACAATCATGTCTATTCTATTATGGATGAGAAGTTGAGGCAGTTGAGAGCTGGTATCTTCTGAGCTTATTGCTGCAATTTGCTCATTATACTTTGTTAAAACAGGCTCAAGTTTTTGGTAACTCGTTCCTGAGTCTACGGCAAGGGTAAAATCTTTTTCTAGTAGTTGAGCAACAGAGACTCGTTCAGGAAAGTTTTGTAAGGTGCGTTTAAATGCGTATATTTTTCGTTGCTCGTAAATAGTAGTTGGTATACTTGAGAACAAAATATGTTTTTCACGCTCGGGCGTTTTTATTATATCGTAGCTGCATACTGCTTCATTACCCATAAGTCGCTTGATTAAACGAGCTTGGTTGGTCCACTGCAATTTAGTATTAATTGTATGATTGAGCAGGCTTTCGAACGTTTTATCTGAGTTTAAAAAGCCATCAGTAGACGCATTCGCTCTAGAGAGTAATGTAAGTGGTTCATTTGCATGGCTCAATGATGATATAAGCAGTACATGCAAGATAATCAAAAATTTAGTAAATACAGGCATAAAACTTAGTGTAAATGTTCTAAATATTTTTGTCATAAAAAAAAGCCCAAACGGGCTTTTTTTAAGTTAAAACATTAAGGCATGTTTTATTTTTAACGCGCGTTAGTGCTTTCAAAGATTTTATCAGCAGAGGCTGCAACAAACCCCGTGTAAAGCTCGCCATCGGCTTTAGGGTATCTAATGGCAAACTCATAAAAACAGCTAGGGATCCGCAGGTCACCGTCGCTGAAGGTGACAGCGTAATCATCTGCAAGGGTTGATGATTGCTCTAATAACACCTCTGGTGAGCCTTTTACTTCGCCACCTGATGTATTTAGGGCAAAGCCTGCGTCTTTAAGTGCTTGGTTAACATCCTGAATATTATCAAACTTAGCAAGCATATTAATATTTACAGTAAAGTGGTTTGCACGGTAGCCCCATGCCGACATCCACGCTGCGTACTCACTTTCAGCGAGTAACTGCTTGTAAGTATCGCTACTTACTTGCCAATGGGTGCCTGAGTATAAAAAGTTATCGGCAGTTACTGCGTTTTCATCTATTTGCTCTACCATATCTGTCACAATGGCTTGTAACTCGGGTGAACACTTTTCAACTAATAGCTCTGAAATAAATACTTTAGGTTGCTGAGGATCGCTGTGTTCGTAGTGTTTAGCATAGAGCTTTTTAGCTTCAAAGTGGTATTCACCACACTCTGTATAACCAAGTGCTAAAAAGTGCGCGGCTAGTTTTTCAAGGCCTACTTTTTCAATATTAAAGGTACGCAGCGCAATATGGTCGTTAATAATGTCATCTTTTTGCGTTGAGCCTAACAGATCATGAATTTTATCTGCCGAGGGGGTAACGGCTAAATAGTTATCCCATAGGTTTTCAAATAATGTATTTACGTTAGTGTGCATGTTAAATCCTTAAATTGGGTTATTCACTTATTCAATTACTAAGCCTGGCGCTAAAGTTTGTGGCAGGTTTACCTTATCGGCCTCAACTGATGCTACAGGGTAGGCACAATAATCAGCGGCATAATACGCACTTGCTCTGTGGTTACCACTTGCGCCTATGCCACCAAACGGTGCTGCACTAGAGGCACCCGTAATAGGGCGGTTCCAATTGACAATGCCGGCACGAATGCGCTTTAAAAAGTGGCTATAATCATCTTCGTTATCGCCAAGTAAGCCTGCTGATAAACCAAAGCTGGTGTTATTGGCCTCTGCTATTGCGCTGTCAAAGTCGTTGTAGCGATACACTTTAATGAGCGGGCCAAAGTGTTCTTCATCGGCCATGTTGGTAATGTTAGTTACATCAATAATACCTGGGCTTACAAACCCAGTGCCTGCTTTTAGCTGCTTAAGCTCAACAAGTATTTCGCCACCACTTGCAACTAATTCATTTTGCGCTGCAACCATGCCTAAGGCGGCTTTTTCGCTGATCATGGCACCCATAAATGGTTGATCGCTTGCAAAGCTGTCATCAACAACAATGTTTTTAGTTGCGCTAATCAGTTTTTCTAAAATAGCATCGCCATTGAGCGATTTTTCAATAAACACGCGGCGTGCACAAGTACAGCGCTGGCCAGAAGTAATAAAGCCCGATTGAATAATATCGTGCACTGCAGCGCTTACATCGGCTACGTCTTTAACTATCAATGGGTTATTACCGCCCATTTCAAGCGCTAATATTTTACCTGGGTGGCCTGCAAACTGTTTATGTAATAAATGACCTGTGTTTGAGCTGCCGGTAAAAAATAAGCCGTCTATGTATTGATGCGAAGCAAGTGCTTTACCTGTTTCTACTTCACCTTGCACAAGATTAATCACACCTGCTGGTAAGCCTGCTTTTAACCAAAGTGATAAAGTAAATTCAGCAACGTGAGGGGTTAGCTCAGACGGTTTAAATACCACGGTGTTACCCGCTAAAATAGCCGGTACAATATGGCCATTAGGTAAATGCCCAGGAAAGTTATATGGGCCAAATATAGCCACAACGCCGTGTGGTTTATGGCGTATAAAGGCTTTTGCACCCGGCATTGGGTTTTCAGTGGTGCCGGTACGCTCGTTGTACGCTTTAATCGAAATGGCCACTTTACCTGTCATAGCGCCTACTTCTGTGCGTGTTTCCCAAAGAGGCTTGCCGGTTTCGCGCGCTATAATGGCTGCAAATTCTTCGCTGTGCTCTTTTAATTGTGCTACAAAGTTTTCAAGTATGGTGATACGCGACTCAATTGGCGTATCTGCCCATTGTACTTGTGCGGCTCTAGCTGCATTGATTGCAGCATCTACTTGATCAGCTGTTGCGCCATTACCTTGCCATACAACTTCGCCGTTACTCGGATTAACAGAGCTAAAAGCGGGGCCTTGGCCTGAATGCCATTGGTTATTTATAAGGTGTGTGTTCATATTTGTTTTACAGGCGGAAAAAACGCGCTGCATCTCCTTGGGATAAATTAAGGGCATCAGCCACTTCTTGGCTTATTACTAATGTGTGTTTAGCGTGGTTATAATGGGCGTGCTGGGTAAAGGTTGCTCTAAACCCACTTACACCTTGATTGCAAACGGCTAAAGTATCTGAGCTGTGCTGGCTAATATGTTCCAGCTCGCCAATTGTAATAGGGCATACTTGAGACTCACGAACACTGCGAATATTACCAAGCTTAGCTTCTACCGTTGGCCCTGCATCAAACAAATCAACGTAGCCACGGTGCTCAAAGCCTTCTTTTTCGAGCAGTTTAAGTGCGGGTTTAGTTTTTTCATGCACGTTGCCAATCACTGCTTGGGCTTTTTTACTGAGTAAGTTTACGTAAATAGGGTATTTAGGCATTAACTCACTAATAAACACTTTATCGCCAAGCCCCACTAAATGATCGGCCTTGGGAAACTCAATACTAAAAAAGTGCTCTTGCAGCCACTGCCAAAACGGTGAATGACCATCTTCGTCGCTTACACCGCGCATTTCAGCAATCACGGTATCGGCAAAGCGTTCGCTGTGCTGCGCCATAAATAAAAAGCGTGAGCGTGATAAAAAGCGCCCGGTTAAGCCTTTACGGCTGTTTTCGCGCAAAAACAAAGTACATATTTCAGAGCATCCGGTGTAATCGTTACACATGCTTAAAATATCAACCGTGTTATAAACATTAAGTGTAGGCGAGTGGTGTACTGTTTTACCTAAATGGTAATGATAAAGCGGCACCGATAAGCCAACAGCGGCTTCTATGGCGGTTGTGCCAATGACCTCACCTGTTTCACTGTCTTCTAAAACAAATAGGTAGCTTTCATCTAACGGCTGATTGATATTTTTAGCAAAGCTTTTTTCGGCGCGGTCTATTTTGTCTTTTAATAGCTGGTCGTCCACCGGAAGTGAGGTAAACCCATGGCCCGATTCAATCGCAATTTGCTTAAGTGCAGCAAAGTCTTCAGTGGTAATAGGACGTAATACTTGCATTTATTACTTGCTCCAACAGCGCGCCCTAAGGCGCGCTTAATTAAATTAGCCGTTTACTACGTCGCTTACTGCTTTTTCAAAGCGTACTAGGCCTTCTTTAATATCTTCAAATGGAATAACTAAAGAAGGGGTAAAACGAATAACATTCATGCCTGCAACAAGGTTCATTAAACCATTGTTAGCACTGGCAACTAAAAAGTCACGTGCGCGGCCTTCAAATTTTTCGTTTAATACCGCACCAATAAGTAAACCTTTACCACGTACTTCGCTAAATACGTTGTATTTTTCGTTAATTGCATTTAAGCCATCGCGAAATAGTTGTTCACGCTCTTTAACGCCGTTGAGTACATCCGGTGTGTTTACGGTGTCAAATGCCGCTTCTGCTACTGCACAAGCTAGTGGGTTACCACCGTAAGTAGAGCCATGCGTACCTACTTTTAAGTGCTCTGCGATATGAGTACGAGTGATCATAGCGCCAATAGGAAAACCACCGCCTAAAGCTTTAGCCGTAGTTAAAATATCGGGCACTACACCTAAACCTTCGTAAGCGTATAAATCGCCAGTGCGGCCAACGCCTGTTTGTACTTCATCAAAAATTAGCAGTGCATTGTGCTTAGTACATAACTCGCGTACTTTTTTAGCAAATTCGTCGGTAGGTGAAATAATGCCGCCTTCACCTTGTAGTGGTTCCATCATTACGGCACATGTTTTATCACTGATGAGTGCTTCAAATGCTGCAATGTCGTTGTAATCACAATGCATAATGTCGCCAGGTTTAGGGCCAAAGCCATCAGAGTAAGCAGCTTGTCCGCCCACCGTTACAGTAAAAAATGTACGGCCGTGAAAACCTTTATTAAAGGCAATGATTTGTGATTTATCTTCGCCGTGTTCGTCAAGTGCAAAACGACGAGCAAGCTTAAGAGCCGCTTCGTTGGCTTCTGCGCCTGAGTTTGCAAAATACACTTTATCCGCAAATGTCGCTTCAACCATTTTTTGTGCTAAACGCAGGGCTGGCTCATTAGTCATCACATTTGATAAGTGCCAAATTTTCTCGCCTTGTTGTTTTAAAGCAGATACAAGCGCTGGGTGACAGTGGCCTAAACAATTAACAGCAATACCGCCTGCAAAATCAATAAACTCATTGTTATTTTGATCCCACACACGTGAGCCTTCGCCGCGCACTGGAATAACTGCCGACGGATTGTAGTTTGGCACCATTACATCGTTAAATAAGTCTCTTGTTACTTGCATTATGTACACCTAAAAATTGTGAATATTGAATAAAGATTAGCAAAATAAAAACGTTAGCGTTTTCTCAGCTAGGTAATTTTTGTTATTAAGCACTATTATCGAAGGTTGTAGGTTAAATTTGCAGTGCTATTTTGTGAAAAATGATTACAATAAAAGTCAAAATAACGAAATTAATAAGCAATATGATAACTCCACAAGACGAAAAGCTACTTTCAATTTTAAAAACCAATGCAAGAGCCAGTATTTCTGACTTGGCACGCATGCTTAATTTATCGCGCTCTACCGTGCAAAGTCGTATGTTAAAACTTGAAGAAACAGGGGTTATAAAAGGCTATAGCGTAGATTACGGTGAAGACTATTTGACCAGTATGGTCTCGGCTCATGTATCTATAAAGGTGATGCAAAAACTTACCACTAAAACCAATTTAGAACTTAAACAGATTGATGCTATTTCCCAGCTTTATGCCATTAGTGGGGAGTTTGATTTAATTGCTGTAGTGCAAGCGCAAAACTTAGAAAAGCTAAGCCATTTACTTGATGATATAGGTAATTTAGACGGGGTAGAGCGCACAACATCGTCAGTGATTTTAGAAACAAAATTTAAGCGTTAAAGTTATGTGTTACTGAAGCGAAAGGTTACCTATTGATTTAACTTAATATTTAATTTTATCGAAGTTAGATATTTTGGCAAAGCCTTACTATACTAATTGTAATTAACACAATTATTTAGCAATGGATTATGCCCACAACGTTATTTTTTGCACTTTTAACTTTAACTGAACCCTTAAAATTTGGTACCAATGTATCGCTTACAACACCAGATAATGCGGTTAACCAAGTGCAATGCATTTTACACAATATGGACATGCCATTTGAGTTACAATCGTTACCTTGGCTGAGGGCTCGTCGCGAGGTAAAACTGGATAGGTTAGATGGGTATTTTACAACGCATTTAACCTCTGAGATGAGCCAGTATGGTAAGTTGTCATCACCTATTTACCTAGAAAATTGGTACTGGTTTACTCATCCCGATAGCGTTAATAAAGACCCCAAAAAATTACGTTATGGCGTGGTCCATGGCAGTTATCAGGCTAATTGGTTTAAAACGCAAAATATTACCTCGTTAGTTGAAGTAAACTCGCTAGAAGAAATAGTAAACGTACTTCACCATCATAGAGTAGACAAAGTATTACTTGATTTAGATGACTTTAATAATGCTGCCGATCACTTAGGTATTGATGCTTCTTCCTACCCGCGCTCATTTTATCGTTATGTGCCTTTAGGTGTTTTTGCTGCTAATAAGCTTATTAATTCGCACCCTTCTTTTTTAGAAAAATTCGACGAAACGATTCCTCAATGTGCCCCTGCACCGTTTTATTTATCACAGGGTGAACAAGTACAAATATTAAATACGTTATTAGAGCCAATAAAGGCGTTAATTTCACAGCCAATAATTACCGATGCCGCGGCGCAAAGTAACCATATAAAGCTGAAAAACAAAGCGCTTAGAATCGCTGACGAGCTTTGGATAAAAGAAGTCAAAACACATCAACATGATTTAGCTAAAAATATGTTACTTACTGATGCTTCATTATATTTAAAACAATGGCAAAGGCAGTTCAAAGGCATAATTACCGAAATTATAGTGACAGATAAGCAAGGTAAAAATGTGGCTATAAGCAAAATCACTAGTGATTATTGGCAAGGGGATGAGAATAAATTTAGCCTCGTATACCAGCAGTCTTTAGCGTATCGCTTTGACAGTGTTGAATATGATGCTTCAACACATCATTTTCAGGTGCAATTAAGTCTACCGATAAAAAATGCCAAGGGCGATCATATTGGCGTTATTATTTTGGGAGTTGATGTAGAAAAAGCGCTGCACTCACTTAATAACAACGCATTAAATTAATAGCGTGTGCAGCGTCTTATTAAAGCCCGCGTGTATAGCAAAATTTTGTGTAAATATTGTATAGCTATTTATTTACAGCAGCCTTTGGCGCTTGTCTGATAACGGTTTTTTGTGCTTCGTTTAATTTAATAACGTAAGCATTTCCTCCTACCAGCCCTTTGAATTCTTCATCGGTAAAAATAAGCGTATTATCATCATAAAAGGTGATCGCTTCTTTTTGCGTGACAATACCTAAATCGATTCGATACACATCACCAGAAAAAAACTTGTCGCCTTTAAAATTTTCGAACAGCCAAATACTTGTAGAATCAAGTAACACAAGTTTAGTCCTGTCAGGGCTAAGAGCAGCGGATGTGATCCAACAGAGTTTTTCTAGAGTTGTGCATGTTTTAAATGAATCAATTAACTGAGCATCAAAATTGGCTGCATGATCGCCCACTTTATAAACATTGGTTATGCCATCGAAAGGTTCTGTTCTATTTTTGGTAAATAAATATAAATGGCGTTTGTACTCTACAAAGGCCTCTAAATCAAAGTTGCGTTTGTTAGGGGTAATGGGAGTGCCATCCATTTCAGGATAGGTAAACTTAATAATTTCGGCTTCGGTGGTCTCTGTTTTTATATCTATTGGGTTTTCTATTTTATAGATAGTTAACCACTTTCTATCGTTTTTATTATTGCCAAAATCACCTAAGAAAAAATGACCAAATTTATTTTGCGTCATGTCTTCCCAGTCTATATTTTTAGCATTCGTAACAAGGATTTCTTTTTCAATAGCGCCATCTTCGCCCAGGCGATAAAGTTTTGGGTCGTCACCGCCATCATTAATCGCCCACAAACGCTTTTTTTTATCAAACTCAATGCCTGAAATTTCTTTTAATTTAGGGTCTACTGATAATTGCTTTTTACTATAAAGGGTATATATAGAAAGGCTTACAAAGGAGGCAAGTGCAATAAATACAATTACCGTAGTAAATAAAATGCTTTTTTTCAACATGAAATTTTTGGTATTTCAGAGACGTAAGATGCTGTGTATTATTACTTAAGCACACTGATAACGAAAGAATTTTATAGGTTTGTGTGAACCTTTATACGATTTTTTACTCAATATATTAATAATGAAAAATGATTAAGTTGGTTTAATACTTGCTGTACATTAGTTTGTCATTAATAAGCGAAAATTTTTATCGTAATCGCACCTTATATGTGCAGGTAAAAACTTCTTTGCACTGTAATAATGCGTAAATAAAAATTTGTTTAAATTACCCGCGTTTAATGATGTTTAAATGCACCACATCGCCCTTTAAAGTGTTGTATCGGCCCTGTGGCAAAGATTAAGTACCCATTTTGGTTTAGTTGGAGCCTACTATGTTGAATAAACGTTTTTTCAAAACAAAAAATGAAGCTGAAGTTACCTTTGAGTTTACCCACCCTGATGCAGAGCAAGTAAGTTTACTTGGCGAATTTACCGATTGGCAGCCGGTGCCTATGAAGCTTAATAAAAAAGAAGGGGTATTTAAATGTAAGCAACGCTTGCCAGTTGATCAGCAGTTTCATTTTCGTTACTTAATTAATGGTGATATTTGGGATAACGACCACCAAGCAGATGACTACCTACCTAATACATTTGGCACAGAAAATAGCATAGTGAACACTCAACGCATAAATTAAGGCGAGTAAATGGACGCACTTTCGCAGTTGTTTTATCTGCACGGTATCGGTTATGAGTTTACTAAATACACGGGCGAGCAGGTTATATTTAGCGAAGACACGCGCAAACGTGCCTTACAATGTTGTGGTGTAAATACCGAAGATGAACACCAAATAGCACAGCTTAATTATCAATTAGATGTTGCGCCTTGGTTAGAGTTAGCACCCGATACCAGCTTAGTGAATTTAACTGATAACCTTTTTTATATTCGCATAGATGAGCGTCAACGTGATTTACCTGTTGCGATAACGTTGCCAAAGTTAAACGTAACCTATGAGCGTGCTAACTTACATAATTTGGCTATTACGGGCGATTACTATGTACATGGCGTGCGTTATATTGAAGTAGCAGTGCCTTTAGGGGCTATTCCGGTAGGTTATCATCAGGCGCTGGTTAGTGTAGGGGAGCAAAGCAAAGAGATTCAATTGTGGGCCACCCCAGAAAAAGTTTTTCAAGTAGATGATACTAAGCGCACTGGGCTTTCGCTGCAGTTGTACACAGTTAAAAACAAAGCAGGCCTAGGTGTAGGGGATTTTAATGATTTACTAGAGCTATGTGATTTATGTGCACAGCAGCACATGGACTACATATTACTCAACCCGTTACATTTGCTGTTTGCACAGCAAAGTGAGCGAGCCAGCCCCTATAGCCCTAATAGCCGTGCGTTATTAAATCCTTTGTACATTTGTGTTGAACTATCAGCTGATGCTAAAAACAATCCACAATTAGATGCTTTGTTACACAGTGATGAGGTAAAAGCGCTTTTTAACAGCAATGAACAGTTTATAAATTATGAAAAAGTAAGCGCAGTTAAATATACATTATTTAAAGCGCTATTTAGTCATTTTGAAGCACATGCCAGTGCTTTACGACGCGATGAGTTTGCACAGTTTTGCAAACAAAACGCCCAGACCCTAACTACGCTGAATTCAGCCAATCCTACCTTTGATTACTACTTACAATGGCAGGCTAAATTACAATTAAGCCATTGTCAGCAGCACTGTTTAAATAAAGGCATGGCAATAGGTTTAATTAATGACCTTGCTGTTGGCTGTGCAGGTGATGGCGTTGAGTATCAATCTCAGCAATCACTTTTTAGTGATAATGCCAATGTTGGCGCGCCGCCAGACCCTTGGGCACAAGCGGGGCAAAATTGGGGGCTGCCTGCACTTAACCCGCAACAATTAAAA
This sequence comes from Pseudoalteromonas sp. S2893, assembly GCF_005887105.1. Lineage (NCBI taxonomy): Bacteria > Pseudomonadati > Pseudomonadota > Gammaproteobacteria > Alteromonadales > Pseudoalteromonadaceae > Pseudoalteromonas > Pseudoalteromonas sp. S2893. The sequence continues at coordinate 20,359 of NZ_PNCY01000009.1, forward strand.
AATGATCACTTTGCCTTTTATCGCTCACTTATTAGCGCAAACATGCAAGGCGTTGGCGGTTTGCGCATTGATCACGTTATGGCACTAAGGCGCTTATGGTGGTGCTTTGAAAGTAACCATACACAAGATGGCTGTTATGTTTATTACCCTTTTGAGCACTTATTGGCTATTTTAAAAATAGAGTCTCACCTTAATCAGTGCATAGTAATAGGAGAAGATTTAGGCATAGTCCCGCCCGAGGTAAAATACGCACTTGCAGTAAGTGGTATTTATTCAAATAGCTTATTTTATTTTGAAAAACAACATGATGGCGAGTTTTTGCCGTTACAACAATTACCTAAGCATTGTTTAATTATGATAGCGAATCATGACGTACCGCCATTTTGCGGATGGTGGCAAACAGATGATTTAGATATTAAACGTCAGTATCAGCTTATTGATGATCAGCAGTACCAACAGCAATTGCACGAAAGACAACAAGAAAAACAACGATTACTGCGTTTTATACAGTTACATAGCGCAGAGCAACTTAGCGAAACTAGCGATGCTATGTGCGTTTACGGTGAACTTGCCAAAGCACTTGCACACAGTGAGACCCGTTTATTTGCACTTCAGCTTGATGATTTAGATAAACAAACGTATCCGGTGAATATACCCGGTACTAATACCGAATACCCAAATTGGCGCCGTGTTTTAACTCATTCAAGCAACGCTATTTTTAAAAATAATGCCAGTACCTTGGCTGAAGTTAATTCAATAAGGAAAGGATATGAGTAGTACCGCACCAAAGGATTCATTACAGACCCATTACGACGCACAGGTAACTGCACTTCAAGGCGGCAGATTTAAAGACCCTTTTAGTTTTTTAGGGGCACATGCTTACAAAAATGGCTATGAAATACGCGTGTATTTACCCGCGGCTAAAAATGTAAATATTATTAATGATAAAAAAGTTATTGCTAAGCGTTATAACAGTAGCGATTTATTTATTGCAACAAGCAACGAAATGCCAACGCAGCCTTATAAGTGTAACGTTGAATATGCAAACTCAGCATTATGTTTTTACGATGAATATAGCTTTGCAAGCAGCCTAGATACAGATGCAATGTATTTATTTAACGAAGGCAGTTTAGAGCATGCATATAAACATTTAGGCGCACACTTTATTAATCAACAAGGGGTTGATGGAGTGCGTTTTTGTGTGTGGGCGCCAAATGCAGCCAGTGTATCTGTTATTGGCGAATTTAACCTTTGGCAAGCTAATCGTCATTATATGCGCTTTCATCCTGCGTGTGGTGTATGGGAGCTTTTTATCCCAGGGCTTCAGCCCGATACCTGTTATAAATTTTCTATTGTGACACAGCAAGGCGATGTGCTTGAAAAAGCAGATCCGTTTGCCTTTAAAATGCAGCAAGCTCCAGGTACCGCCAGTGTATTACAACAGCAAGCAACGGCTATTTCGCTCAGTGATAGCGAGCTTAAAAATCGTCAAAAGCGTAACCATATAGACGCGCCCATAAGTATTTACGAAGTGCACTTAGGGTCATGGCAAAGGGCTGAAGAAAACCGCTATTTAAGCTATAGCGAACTTGCCGACAAACTGGTTAATTACACGCTTGAAATGGGCTTTACGCATATTCAATTAATGCCAATAAGTGAATACCCGTTTGATGGTTCTTGGGGTTACCAGCCGGTGGGTTTATTTGCACCAACTAGTCGCTTTGGTGATTACAGCAGTTTTAAATACTTTGTTCAGCAGTGCCACAAAGCAAACTTAGGCGTGCTACTTGATTGGGTGCCTGGGCATTTTCCTAGTGATCCGCATGGTTTACACCACTTTGACGGCACGCATTTATTTGAACATGCCGATATTCGACAGGGCTTTCATCCTGATTGGAATACCTATATTTATAATTACGACCGCCCAGAGGTTAAAAGCTTTTTAATCTCTAATGCGATGTATTGGCTAGAGCAATTTAGCCTTGATGGACTGCGCGTAGATGCGGTGGCTTCAATGCTTTATTTAGATTACAGCCGCAAAGAAGGTGAATGGATTGCCAATTGTTATGGTGGGCGAGAAAACCTAGGCGCTATTGAGTGCTTAAAGCAGGTAAATTTGCGTAGTTATAAAAATAATCCGGGCATTATGATGGTGGCTGAAGAGTCGACCGCGTGGCCGGGGGTCACTCAAAGTGTTGATCACAATGGCTTAGGTTTTGGCTACAAATGGAATATGGGGTGGATGAACGACAGCCTTCATTACATGCAACATGACCCGCTTTATAGGCAGCATCATCATCACGAAATGACCTTTTCTATGGTGTACGCATTTAGCGAAAATTACATTTTACCGCTAAGTCATGACGAAGTTGTACATGGTAAAGGCTCATTAATTGAAAAAATGCCTGGTGATGATTGGCAAAAATTTGCCAATTTACGTGCGTATTACGCTTTTATGTGGGCGCACCCCGGTAAAAAACTGTTGTTTATGGGCGGCGAAATAGCACAGCGAAAAGAGTGGGATCACAATCATTCTATTGATTGGCATTTGCTAGAGCATAAAAGCCACCGCGGTATACAAAACACTGTACAAGCGCTTAATACTGTTTATAAAAAGTCGCCTGCACTGTATGAACTCGACTCAAGCCCTGCGGGTTTTGAATGGATAGATAACAACAATAACGAGCAAAGTATATTTAGTTTTGTACGTTATGCTAAAAATGCCCACGACTTTATTGTAGTAGTAGCAAACTTTACACCTGTTTCTTATCAAGAGTATGAAATAGGGGTACCCGCAGCGGGTAAATATAAGGTTATTTTAAACACCGATGATGACGCTTTTTTTGGCTCAGGTATTAAAGTAACAGCAAACAAAAACGCCACGGTTAGTAGCGTTAAGGCAAGCGCTCATGGCTTTTCGCATAGCATTAAAATTGCGATGTGCGGGTTAACGACTATTTATTTACAAAAGGTTGAAGATGAGTAATCGATTTGAGGTTTCACATGGGCAACCACAGCCACTTGGCGCAACTATTAGCAGTGGCGGCGTTAACTTTAGCTTGTACGCACCTAAGGCAACACAAGCTTATGTGTGCTTATTTGATAAAAGTGGGCACTCTGAAATATTAAAAGTAACCATGCATATCAACGAAGGCGGTATATGGACAGCCCATGTCGCGCCCTTAGCCGAAGGCGCGTTATATGGGTATCGCGTAGAAGGGGAGTACAGTCCTGAAAAAGGTCTGCTGTTTAACGAGCACAAGTTGCTGATTGACCCTTATGCAAAAGACTTATTTGGCGAATTTACATGGAGTGAGCGCCACTATGGGCAAATGCCTATTGGCACGAAAAGCACCGTTAATAATGCCATTGATATACCTAAATCACGGGTTATTAATAGCCAGCCTTATAAACATAAAAAGCCAAACCATAGCTGGTCTAATACCGTTATTTATGAGTGTCATGTAAAAGGCGCCACGTGCCGACACCCTAATATTCCTAAAAATTTACAAGGCAAGTTTTTAGGTTTAAGCCACCCTAGCTTTATTGAGCATTTACATAATTTAGGGGTTACTGCACTAGAGCTGCTCCCTGTGCATGCTTTTATAAGTGAGCAGTTTTTAACGGCAAAGGGGCTGCAAAATTATTGGGGCTACAACACGCTCAACTTTTTTACCCCGCATAAAGATTATTTAGTTGATGATGACATTAACGAATTTAAGCGCATGGTTAGCGAGCTTCATAAAGCGGATATAGAGGTTATTTTAGATGTGGTTTATAACCACACCGCAGAAGCGGGCGCCGATGGGCCGATTTTATCGCTCAGAGGGCTAGATAACCTAGCTTATTACCGGACGGTGGCTGATAAGCCTCAGGTGTATATAAACGATACTGGCTGCGGTAACACCATTAATATTGATCATCCTAAAACCTTAAAGCTGGTACTTGATAGCTTACGTTATTGGGTGCAAGTAATGGGAGTAGACGGATTTAGGTTTGATTTAGCCACCATTTTAGGCCGAAATGCCCATGGTTTTAATAGCGCCCATGCATTTTTTCAAGCCATTGAACAAGACCCTGTATTAAGTCGTGTAAAGCTTATTAGTGAGCCCTGGGATATAGGGCCAGGTGGCTATCAACTGGGCGCTTTTGCTGCACCTTGGCGAGAGTGGAATGACCAATACCGAGATGTAATACGCCGATTTTGGCAAAGCGAAGAAGGCGTTATTGCAAATGTAGCAAAGCGTATTCATGGCTCATTTGATATTTTTGAGCACAGCCAGCGCGGGCCGCTAAACAGCATTAATTTTATTACCAGCCATGATGGTTTTACGCTTGCCGATTTAGTGAGTTATGAGCACAAACATAACGAAGCGAATGGCGAGCAAAATCGCGATGGGCACAGCGCTAATCATTCCACCAATTGTGGTGTTGAAGGATTTACTAATGATGCCAAAATTATTGCCCTAAGACTGCAGCAACAAAAGAACTTTTTACTTACGCTAATACTCTCAAAAGGGGTGCCTATGATTGCCTCAGGCAGTGAAATGGGTCACTCGCAAGGGGGCAATAATAATGCGTATTGTCAAAATAACCGCACCAGTTGGTTGGCATGGAAAGACTCACAGCTAAATCATTCACTAACCCGATTTATTGACGATGCACTAAAAATAAGGCGTGGTCACAGTGCGTTTAAACACAGTGTGTTTTCAGAAGATATTGACGAGCGCTTTACGGTTAAATGGTTTACCGAGCAAGGCGTAAAAATGACCAACGAGCATTGGCACGAGCCACAGCGCCAGTTTTTAATGTATAGCTTGTTAGATAAGCAAAATAAATACGCCTTATTAATCATTTTAAATGCGAGTAAAAAAACAGTTTTTTGTAAGTTACCCCCATCGCCTATCGCGGCGCAATGGGAGATGGTTTTATCAAGTGTACATAACGCATCGGTGAGTAGTAAAGAGGATGCAATAGTCGAAATTTCAGCACAAAGCAGCTGGGTTTTTAGTGCAAATTTAGAGGACGATGGTCATGTCTAAGCAAGACGAAAATGTGTGTGTGGTAAAAGGGTGGCAAGAAGGCCCTGTAATTGATGAAAGCACTTTAAAAGATGATTTAACTCGGCACTTTTATTACAGTTTAGGGCGTGACAAAGTGGGTGAGTCGCAACTGTATTTATATCATGCGCTTGCGCTGACAATCAGAGATCGGCTGGTTGCACGTTGCAGAGAAACCAAACAACAAATCAAGCAAGAAAAACGCCGTAAAACAGCCTACTTATCGCTGGAATTTTTAATGGGTAGAGCACTTGGTAATGCAATTTTAAATCTCGACTTAGACGAACAAGTCTCCAGTGCACTGCAAGAGTATTGCACCACAATTGAAACCGTAGCCCAGGCAGAGCACGATGCAGGGCTAGGTAATGGTGGCCTTGGGCGTTTAGCTGCCTGCTTTTTAGATAGTTGTGCAAGCCTTGCGCTTCCCGTGGTTGGTTACGGTATTCGCTACGAATACGGTATGTTTAACCAATCATTAAAAAATGGCCACCAAGTTGAACAACCCGATAACTGGCTTCGTGAGGGGCACCCGTGGGAGCTTGCCGCGCCTGAGCAATCACAACGAGTGAAGTTTTTTGGGCACGTACAAAGTTATACCGACAAACATGGGCGCGAACACCGTCAATGGGTTGGTTGTCACGACGTATTAGCTGTGCCATATGATGTGCCTATTCCTGGTTATAAAAACGACATTGTTAATACGCTAAGGCTATGGAAATCAGAAGCGACCGACGAATTTAACTTAACCGAGTTTAATGCGGGGAGTTATTCAGAAGCGGTAGCGCAAAAAAACCTAGCAGAACAAATCACAATGGTGCTTTACCCAAATGACAGCAGTGAAAATGGTAAAGAGCTTAGATTACGCCAACAGTACTTTTTATCATCAGCGAGTATTCAAGATATTGTATCGCAATGGGTTGAACAATACGGCGAAGACTTTAGTGACTTTGCTGCACATCATGTATTTCAATTAAACGATACGCACCCAAGTATTGCCGTGGCAGAGTTAATGCGCATTTTGGTTGATGACTACGAGCTTGATTGGGATAACGCGTGGGAAATTACAACCAGCACAATGGCTTACACTAACCACACGCTATTGCCAGAGGCTTTAGAAAAATGGTCGGTGCCGCTTTTTGCAAAACTATTGCCGCGAATTTTAGAAATTATTTATGAAATAAACGCCCGCTTTTTAGCGCAAGTGGCACAGCATTGGCCAGGCGATGCAAGTAAACAGCGCGCGCTTTCGTTAATTGAAGAAGGCGACGTGCCGCAAATACGCATGGCTTATTTAGCGATTGTGGGTAGCTATTCGGTAAATGGTGTGGCCGCACTACATACCCAACTTTTAAAAGAAGGGCTATTTAAAACCTTTTACGAGCTTTGGCCTAACAAGTTTAATAATAAAACCAACGGGGTTACGCCAAGGCGTTGGTTAGCACACTGCAACCCGGCCTTGAGTCATTTAATTACAGAAAAAATTGGCTCAAAATGGGTTAGCGATTTTGCAGATATAAGCCAATTACGCCGCTACTTCGACGACACCGCGTTTCATCAGCAATGGCAAAATGTTAAACGCGAAAACAAACAACGTCTCGTCGATTTAGTGAAAGAGCGCTGTGGTGTTGATTTTGATGTAGAGATGATGTTTGACGTACAAGTTAAACGTATTCACGAATACAAACGCCAGTTATTAAATGTACTTCATGTTATTCATTTATACGACCGTATACGCCGAGGCGATACCACAAACTTAGTACCACGTTGTGTGCTTTTAGGGGGTAAAGCCGCCCCTGGTTATTACATGGCTAAAAAAATAATTAAGTTAATTAATAACGTAGCTGAGGTTATTAATAAAGACCCACTTGCAGCGCCTTATTTACGAGTTGCGTTTTTGCCAAATTATAATGTGACCGCAATGGAAACTATTTGCCCTGCAACCGATTTATCAGAGCAAGTATCGACCGCAGGTAAAGAAGCATCAGGCACTGGTAACATGAAGTTTATGATGAATGGTGCGCTTACTATTGGTACGTTAGATGGGGCGAATATTGAAATTAGAGACGCTGTTGGCGCTGATAACTTCTTTTTGTTTGGTGCGCAGGCTCATCAAATTGATGATATTAAATCGCGATATAACCCTTCTCATTTAATAGAGCAAAACAGCGACCTAAGCCATGTAATGCAGTTACTCGAAAGCGGGCAATTTAACCTGTTTGAGCCTAATTTATTTGACGACATTATTAATGCTATTAAAAGCCCTCACGATCCGTGGCTGGTTGCACATGACTTTGAAAGCTATGTGGCAGCGCAAAAGCAGGTAGAGGCTGCGTATCAAGACCAAACGCATTGGACGCGAATGAGTATTTTAAATACGGCCGCAAGTGGCATATTTTCAAGCGATAGAACCATAAGCCAATACAGTGAAGATATTTGGCACCTAACCCCCCTAACTATTAGTGAAACAGACTTACACGCAACTACGAGCCATGCCACTAAGAGCACAGACTAAACGGAGAGAGTATTATGCCTAGTTATGCAAATCGTTACATAAGTAGCTTAACCCGAGATACGTACGCGTTAATACTGGCTGGTGGACGCGGCTCGCGCTTACACGAATTGACAGATTGGCGCGCAAAGCCCGCTGTTTATTTTGGCGGTAAGCACCGTATTATCGATTTTCCATTATCAAATTGTATCAATTCGGGTGTGAGGCGTGTAGGCATAGCCACACAATATAAATCGCACTCTTTAATTCGCCATGTTAATCGCGCCTGGGGCCATTTTAAAAAGGAGCTGGGGGAGTCGGTTGAAATTTTACCCGCATCTCAGCGTAATGGTGATGAGTGGTATTGTGGGACTGCCGATGCGGTTTTTCAAAACATGGATATTATTCGCCACGAACTGCCAAAATATGTGATGATTTTGTCAGGCGATCATGTTTATCGAATGGATTACGGCGCTCTATTAGCCGAGCATGTGCAAAAAGGCGCCGACATGACAGTATGTTGCCTTGAAGTACCTGTTGAAGAGGCTGCAGATACCTTTGGGGTAATGACCGTTGATGAAAAAAATCGGGTATGTCGCTTTGATGAAAAACCTTCGATCCCCAGCTCTGTCCCTGGTAAGCCAGGTACCTGCTTAGCCTCTATGGGCAACTATGTGTTTAACACTGAGTTTTTATTTGAGCAGCTAAAAAAAGATGCTGAAAATGAAGGTTCTGGCCGCGACTTTGGGCACGATATTATTCCGGCAATTATAGAAGAGCACAGTGTGTATGCGTTCCCGTTTAGAGATCCCATGCAAGAAGGGCAACCTTATTGGCGCGATGTAGGAACGTTAGACTCGTTTTGGGAAGCCAATATGGAATTGGTAATGCCCGAGCCACAGCTAGATTTATACGATCCAACCTGGCCTATTTGGACCTACCAAGAGCAGTTGCCACCGGCTAAGTTTATTTTTGATGATGAAGATAGACGAGGTATGGCGGTAGACTCAACGGTATCAGGAGGGTGTATTGTATCGGGCTCAGTAGTTAGAAAATCACTGCTATTTTCAAACGTGCACGTGCGTTCATTTTGCGAAATAGAGCAATCGGTTATTTTACCCGGGGCTCTCATTAATCGTCATTGTAAAATTAAGCGAGCCATAATTGATCGAAGCTGTGAAATACCCGCAGGGCTTGAAATTGGCTACGATAGAAAAGCCGATGAAGAAAACGGCTTTAGGGTATCTAAAAAAGGCATCGTATTAGTCACCCGTGATATGCTCACGGAACTTGCTAAAAAGCTTGAACGTCAAGCACACGAAAATAAAAAGTTCGCTTAAAATCGGTTGCGAATAACAAAGGTTAAGGAAGTAGTAAATAAATGCATGTATTAATGGTTGCCGCAGAAAACGATGCTCTACCAAACGCTAAAGTGGGCGGGGTAGCAGATGTAGTCAGAGATGCCCCAAAAGCACTGGCAGCACAAGGCGTGAGCGTAGATGTTGTTATCCCTGATTATGGGTTTGAGCAACTGCAACGTGAATATATAGGTGATGTCACTGTTATATTTAGAGCGCAGCCACAGGTATTATCTTTATTTAAAATAAGTGATGACAACACACACATTAATCAATTTGTTATTTCGCACCCACTGTTTAGCCAATCGGGTTCGGTGTATTGCAATGACGAACCCGGGCGACCTTTTGCTACTGATGCAACAAAATATGCATTATTTAGTGTCGCTCTATGTGAAGCGCTACTAGAGGGTTTAATAACGCGCCCTCAAGCACTGCATTTACACGATTGGCATAGCGCGTGTGTCGCCGTATTATTAAAATTTGATAAACGCTACGATACCCTCGCTAATTTACATATTGCCTATACAGTTCATAATTTAGCACTGCAAGGGATCAGGCCTTTTAAACACGACGACTCGAGTTTAGAGGCTTGGTTTCCGTCGTTAGGTTATAACGGGCAACATTTGTGTGACCCTCGTTATCCACACTGTTTTAATCCTATGCGCAGTGCTATAAATTTGGCAGATAAAGTTCATTTAGTCTCACCTACTTACAGTACCGAGGTACTAAAGCCGAGTAATTATCAGCAAGGTTTTTTTGGTGGAGAAGGCTTAGAGCTTGATTTACAAAATCAATCGGCTCAAGGCAAGGTGGTGGGAATATTAAATGGCTGTGAATACCCAGTGCAAAACCCTGAGCAGGTTACTTTATCGCTCTTGTATGAGCGTATTGAACATACTTTATTTAACTGGATGGCAAAACATGAGCAGCTTGAAACGAGCTACTATGTGGCGCATCAGCGTATGCTGCAGTTTAAAAACACGCCAAAAGATGGTCCCCTTGTAACAAGTGTTGGCAGGCTGACCGAGCAAAAGGTGCTATTACTTTGCCAACAATACGGTAATGCATTAGCGCTTGATAACGTGTGTGAAATAATTAACCGTTTTAATGGTCGCCTTATTATTTTAGGCTCTGGTGACAAAGCCCTTGAAAGCATTTTCACCAAGGCCATGGCACGCAATGCAAACTTATTGTTTTTAAAAGGTTATGGGCAAGGTATTGGCGATAGTCTATATGAGCTTGGGGATTTATTTTTAATGCCAAGCTCGTTTGAGCCATGCGGAATTAGCCAAATGCTTGCTATGCGCGCAGGGCAACCTTGTTTAGTACACAGTGTTGGCGGTTTAAAAGACACCGTAAGCCACAACAACAATGGCTTTGCATTTTCTGGCGGCTCGTTGAATGAACAAGTTGATGGGTTAATGACATGCTTAACTGAAACCCTTACGCTAAAACAGCAAAATCCTAAGCAATGGAGTAACATTACAGCTAATGCTAAAGGAGCTCGTTTTTCGTGGGAAACGGTCGCTGCTGATTATATTTCAAGCATGTATTGCTAAATCATTAAAATTAAACGCAGTAGAAGTGACATTTATACCTATTTACGCTATTAATTACTTAGTTTGAGTATAAAAATAAGATGTAGGTAATGTGTCTGTATTTGTTGCAAGGCAAGCAATATTCAATCGTAAGCAAAATGTAGTTGCTTACGAGCTTTTATTTCGTAATAGTGCTGAAAACTTTTTTCCCGATATAGAAGAAGGTCAAGCAACTGCTCGCCTAATAATGGAAAACCAGCTTAATTTAGGCACACGCCACATCACCTCAGGTAAAACGGCACTGATAAATATAGGCCCAGACTCTTTAAAGCACAATTTATGTGACTTTTTACCCTGCAAAGATGTGGTCATTGAGCTATTAGAAACCATTGAACCCACCGACGATAACTATCAGCTTTGCAGAGAGCTTTTTCATAAAAACTATAAACTCGCATTAGACGACTTTGTTTATAACGAGCAATGGGAGCGATTTTTAAAGTTTATTAAGCTAGTAAAGTTTGATATTGCGCAAACGCCTTTATCAGATATTGCTGAGATTGTAGAAAAACTAAAACAGCATAAAAAAATAAAAATATTAGCAGAAAAAATAGAAACCCAAGCCGATTATCACCAAGCACATAAAATGGGGTTTGATTACTTTCAAGGCTACTTTTTTGCCAAGCCCACAATGCACGAACAGCAAGACATTGATTATAATTATGCGTTAGTTGTGGCTATTTACGCGCAAGTAATGAAGCCAAGCCCAGATATAAAGCAAATTAGTGCGTTATTTGAAGCCGATGCGGCCTTGGCTTATAAGCTTATGCGGCTAATTAACAGCGGTGTTTTTCCTATTCAGAGTAAAATATCATCTATTAAGCAAGCGTTAGTGTATTTAGGGCATGAGCGTTTAAAAAAGTTTGTTAGTTTAATTGTTACCGCGCACACCGCGGGTAAAAAGCCAGCAGAACTAATGCAAGTGTGTGTAGTTAGAGCACGCTTTTGTGAGCTAATAGCAAAGCAAGTGTCTAAATCGTTGGCGGGTGAGGCGTTTTTAACCGGCTTGTTTTCGTTACTAGATGCGATACTCGATCAACCTATGAGTTTATTAGTCGAAAAGTTACCTTTTCCTGATGATATTAAAGCGGCATTATTAAACGAAAAAAACACCCTATATTATATTTTAAATGTAGTACAAGCGTACGAAACAGGTAGCTGGTGGACATTAGAAAAAGCCGTTATATTACTAAATGTTAAAAGTGATGTGCTGCCAGGGTTATATAATCAAGCCGTAGATTGGGCAGGTAATTATAAAAATAATAGTTAAAGGACAGTAACCGCTCATTATGCGAAATTATAATATGGACTTTATTCGCGGCATTGCCGTGCTTTGCTTAGTGTATATGAATGGCTATGCGTTTGGCTTAATGGATTATAGCTATATTCCTTTATCTACCCCGCCTTTTAGTGACACCCTTATCCATGCTGTGAGTACTTTTTTTGTTGATGGCCGATTTAGAACGCTGTTTAGCTTACTGTTTGGGGCAGGGCTTTATATTCAATGGCAAAAAGTTAAATCAATAGCACCTTTAAAAGCGCGATTGCATTGGCTTATCATTTTTGGTTTGGTACATGGTTTTTTACTTTGGGCTGGCGACATTTTATTTTTGTACGGTGTATCTGGCTGGTTTGTTCTAAAATATTTGCAAAGTAATAATCAACTGCTTGTAAAAAGGGCAGGGGAGTTTCTTTTAATTGGTTTTGTAGCCACGGGGTTGGTGCTCTTTAGTGCGCCAGATGAGGTCGTTTATCGTGACTCAGCACAGTATATCGATTTATATAGCCCGCATTACAGCGATTACTTTTTGAGTAACCTAGGTATGAACGTATTAATGCTGGTAGCTGTTCCTATCATGATCATGTGGCTGTGCGTAGGGCTAATGCTGATTGGCATATATTTATATAAAAATGAGGTTTTTAGTAAAGGTTTAACTAAGCCGCACCTTATTGTTTGTATAGCTGGGGCCTTTATTTTTTCAGGCATGAGGCTTTATGCGTCAAAGTTCACAGGGGGAGCAGGGTTCGCCCTACAAGAGTTTATAAATACCTTTGCCGCATTGTTCATGGCTGTATTTTATATTCATCTCATCGTTAAATTTTGCAATAACAGTGCCCATGTGGGTCGGCTTATTCAGCAAGCTGGGCGTTTAGCCTTTACCTTATATATATGCCAAACACTTATGCAGCTGTTGCTTTATAAAGTGTTGTATCCGCAGTGGGTATTAAGTTTTAACCGAATAGACTATTGGATAATCGCGACTGGCCTAGTTAGCGTGCAGCTATTGTTTACTGCTTTATATTGTCGCTATTATGAGCAAGGGCCACTGGAATATGTTTGGCGCAGGTTAACTCAAGCAAAAATTACAAAAATTAATGCGTAAAGGTTTAAATTAGGGGCGAAAAATAATGGCGTGTGGTTTACACTAGTCGCCTTTAAAATTAGGACCATTAAGTGCCATGACCGAATTAAAACGTTTAAATAAATTTATTAGTGAAACAGGTTTTTGTTCACGCCGTGAAGCCGATAAATATATTGAGCAAGGTCGTGTAACAGTTAATGGTAATACGCCTGAAATGGGCGTAAAAGTGGCTGATACCGATACTGTTTTAGTAGATGGAAAACCGCTGCGCGAAAAACCAAAACGCGTGTACATTGCGTATAATAAGCCAGTGGGTATTACTTGTACCACCGAGAGTAAAATTCAAAGTAATATTGTCAAAGCCGTTAATTATCCCACCCGTATATTTCCTATTGGCCGTTTAGATAGACCTTCAGAAGGATTGATTTTTTTAACTAACGAAGGCGATATCGTTAATAAAATTTTGCGAGCGGGTAATAACCACGAAAAAGAATACGTGGTGACAGTTGATAAACCACTCAATCGCCAATTTGTGAGCAAAATGTCCAACGGTATTCCTATTTTAGATACCGTTACAAAAAAATGTAAAGTGACACAAACAGCTCCGCAAGAATTCAAAATTGTGCTTACGCAGGGTTTAAACCGCCAAATTCGTCGTATGTGTGAATACCTAGGTTATGAAGTTGTGACCCTTAAACGTACCCGCATTATGAATGTAACGTTAAAGGGCTTAAAAGTAGGCCAGTGGCGACATTTAACCGACGTAGAAATGGCGCAAATTAATGACTCCATTGCCGATTCGGGTAAAACGCAAGAGCATTCGGTTGATACCAATAAGCAAAATGCCAATAACAAAGGCGAGCCTAAAAAGCGTGATTTTCAGGGTGAAAACCCACGCGCCTTTAATAATGAGCGAGGCACTCGCACTCAAAGAAGTAATACCCCTTTTCAAAAGCGCTCAACCACCTATGTAGGTAAAGGGGGCGCTAGCAAAAATACGCAAGGCGATAGCAAAAGCGCAAACAACAAAAAGCCAGCAAACGGTAAAGCGCGTTCATCTGGCACATTAAGTTTAAAAAAATAGCGTGCGCACTTACCATTGTATTTGATGTACAACGTTACCGAGTGGGCTTTTAACGCCCACGATGTTTATTTTCTCATTTTTTAGCCGCTTTAATGCTGGTTTATCTAAATACCACCTAAAAGAGCGCTTTCTATAAGTTTGTAAATCAAGCACAACCAGTTTTGCGCAGCTGTATTCGTAATCACTCGGACACGCCTCTACAGCCAGTAGCTGGTACTCTTGCTGCCAGCTATTGTCGCTATAATAATACGTCCATAACTTTACTGAAATACAAAAACTAGCCCACAGCCATAAATAAACTAAAACCGGTATAAACAAAATACCCAGCCAGCCCCTAAGCTTCCCATCATCCTCTAAGTAGTCTTTAAAATTTGATTTAAATGTTATGCATGCGTTGTACTTTTTGTATCCGTACATCCCCCCTGCAATACTAATTATTACTGACAAAACAGGAAGCAGCTTATGTGTTAAAAAATCATAAGCGGTATTGGCAATAAAGGGGGGATCGAGATTTTCATCCCAAGCAATAAAAAATAGGGGTGGGAATAGTAAACTAGCGGTAATTATTATTCTAAAAAGTTGTTTTGCTGTCATTTGAGGGGCTATTTATAAAACACAACGCCAATATAAAGTAAAAAAAGCCCTAAATAAATGGCTAATGCAGATACGCTGTTTTTAGAGCGCAGTCGTGTAATTAAATCGTAAGTACCGTCAAATATTACCAGTGCAATACCGCTCGTGAAACGGTAGTTGTTTAAATCTACATTGCCATTTTCGTCGGTTATAAAGCGAAAATAGCCAAACAGAATACAAATATAACCTAGTTTATTAAGTCCATCTTTAACCTCGGTTTAAATAATAAAAAACGCAGCTACTGTGAGGTAAGCTGCGTTTTAAATGTCCTTTAAGGCTTTTAAATTACTTTCTAGGCTCGTAGTCTATTCTAAATACAACAGTATAAAGCACAGGTACTACGATAAGCGTGAGTATGGTTGCAAAACCTAAACCAAACATAATAGTTACCGCCATTGATTGGAAGAACACGTCAAACAACAACGGGATCATACCTAAAATGGTGGTAATAGCCGCCATGGCTACAGGGCGTACACGGCTAACGCCAGATTCAAACACAGCTTGATAAGGCGATTTACCATCGCGAAGCTCAAGATTTATTTGATCGACCAACACAATGCCGTTTTTAATCAGCATCCCGCTTAAACTTAGTAATCCAAGTAGTGCCATAAAGCTAAATGGCGCATTCATTATTAACATGCCCGCACTCACACCAATAATGGCAAGTGGCACTGTAGCCCAAATAACTAAAGGCTGTTTAAGTGAATTGAACAGCAGTACGGTTACCGCAAACATCGCTAAATAACCCAGCGGTAATGAGCCAAATATAGCGGCTTGCGCATCCGATGACGACTCATACTCGCCGCCCCATTCTAATTTATAGCCACGCGGTAGCTCTATTGCCTCTACGGGCCCGCGCACGCGTGCAAATAACTTAGCGGCAGTTTCATCGCCTAATACGTTGTGATCGGCCATTACCGTTATTGTGCGCTTTCGGTCGCGGCGCATAATTAGGCTGTCTTCCCATTCAACCACAAATTCGTCAACCACTTGCGTTACTGGCACAAATACACCCAGTACTGGGCTGTATATTTGTAAATCGTGAACGCTTTCTACATTTAGGCGCTCATTTGCCGGCGAGCGAGCAATAATTGGCAGTAGTTGTGTACCATCGCGGTATACACCCACTTGCTTGCCTGAAAGGCTAGTAAGCAGTACATCATCAAGGTCTGACTTACTAATACCTAAGCGGCGCGCTTTTTGTTCGTTAAATTGTGGGCGAATCATTTTAGTACGTGCGCGCCAATCATCACGAATATTATAAGCGCCGTCGTCTTGTGCGATAACTTCTTCAGCCTGGGCGGCTAATCGTCTCAGTATTACCGGATCGGGGCCTGTAAAGCGCGCTTCAATTTTAGCATCGGTAGAGGGGCCAATTTCCATGGGCTTAATTTTAAGCTCAGCTGAAAGCGGTGTATTTTGCGAGTATTCACGCACTTTTTGCATTACTACAGCCACCGCCTCGCGGTTTTTTACTCTAATAATGAGCTGCCCGTATGACGAGTACGACTTTTGCGGTGCATAAGTAAGCATAAAGCGTGGAGCACCTTGGCCTGTAGTACTGGTTATTTCTTCAACTAGCTCTTCTTTTTGAAGGTAGTTTTCAAGCTTTTTAATTCCCTCTAGCGTTGCTCTTATGTCGGAGCCTTGTTGCTGCCAGTAATCTACATAAAACATAGGCGTGTTAGAGGCGGGGAAAAACGATTGTTTAACCGCACCAAAACCAACCACAGCCGAGCAAAGGAGCACGACCATAAGCACAAGCGTGGTTTTACGATAATGCATAGACACATCTAAAAGTGCTTTATAGCCGGTAAAAATAAAGCCTTGATATGGGTCGTCATCTTCCTCTTCGCCCTCAGCATTTTTAGCTTTTTTAAACTCATCTTGTTTAAACATTAAATTTGCAAAAAATGGCGTAAGCGTAATGGCGGTGATCCAGCTTAGTAAAAGCGATATAAACAAGACCCAAAATAAGCTACCCGCAAATTCACCGGTTGCATCAGAGCTTAAGCCAATAGGGGCAAACGCAGTAATACCAATAACTGTAGCGCCTAGTAGCGGCCATTTAGTTTGTTCTACAATATTAACCGCAGCTTTTAACTTAGTTTGGCCACGCTTTAAATTTATTAATATGCCTTCGGTTACTACTATGGCGTTATCTACCAGCATACCAAGGGCAATAATAAGCGCACCGAGAGAAATACGTTGCAGGTCTATGGCGAACAACTTCATAAATATAAAGGTGCCTAAAACGGTGAGTAATAAAATACCGCCAATTAAAATACCACTTTTTAACCCCATAAATATAAGCAGTACTACGATTACAATGGCAATCGCCTCTACTAGGCTGACAATAAAGCCATCTACCGATTTTTCTACTTCTTTAGGTTGGTTATACACCGATTCTACATGAATGCCATGTGGGCGCTGGTATTCAAGCTCTGCTAAGTGCTCGTCAATACGTTTACCTACATCTACTACGTTCACGCTGTTCATAAACGAAACGCCAATTAAAAGCGCTTGTTCTGAGTTGTAGCGAATAACATTGCTGGGTACTTCTGCGTATTCTCTAAATACTTTTGCTACATCACCTAAGTATATAAGCTCGCTAGCACCGGGTTTTGATATAAGTAGAGTTTCGAGCTCTTTAACATCTTTAAATTCGCCGGTTGGGTGAAAGCGTATAGACTCATCGCCCACTCTAATTTTACCTGCGTTAGAGACTGTATTTTGCGATTGCAGTAAACCAAAAATATGGCTTGGGGCAATACCGAGCTGCGCTAATTTACGGGTAGACACTTCAACCATTACTTGAGGCTGTTGCTCACCAGCAATGGTCACTTTACTCACACCTTTAACGAGTACGAGTTCGCGCTTTAAGTAATCGGTGTAATCTTTAAGTTCATCATAAGAGTAGCCATCGCCGGTAACCGCATACATAACGCCGTATACATCACCAAAGTCATCTAAAATGGTGCTTGGGTAAACGCCACTCGGGAGTGAAGGTGCTAAATCGTTAATTTTACGGCGCATTTCATCCCAAATTTGGCGCAGCTGCTCTTTTCGGTAGGTGCTTTTCATTTCTACCGATATTTGCGACTTACCATTTGATGAAATAGAGGTCACATAATCTACGTAGGGGAGTTGCTGAATTGCATTTTCGATAGGAAAGGTGACTTCTTCCTCGACTTGTTGTGGTGATGCACCCGGATACATAGTAATAACCATGGCGGTTTTAAGCGTAAACTCTGGGTCTTCTAGTTGGCCTAAATCAAAGTACGACACACTCCCGCCAATTAACAGCAGTAGTGCAAACATCCAGCTAATTACTTTTTTCTCTATGGAGAGTTGCGCAAAGCTCATAATTATAAGCCTCGCTCTTTATTCCATGGACGTACTTTCATGCCTTCATCTAATGAGTGTACGCCAGCAGAGACGACAATTTGGCCTTCTTTAATACCGCTTAACACTTCAATGCCGTCGCGGTGTACTTGGCCCACTTTAACGGCTTGTTTATTAACAACACCAGTTTCTGGGTTATATATCCACACATAGGCGTTATCTGAAACGCTTTCTTTAGCTTCAGAAAAAACCGACTCAACCGGCAAAATAGTGTAAGCCACTTGCGAGCTGGTTACTTTTGATAAATCGATAAATACACGGCCCGTCATCCCTGCAAGTAGGTTAAAGTCTTTAGGCACTGGTAGCGAAAAAACAACTTTGTAGGTAAGCGTAGTAGGATCGGCCTGCGTATCCCACTCTTTTAAATCAAGGGTGTACTCTTTATTATCATAACCGTCAAACACAACGGTAGGGTGGTAGTCGCTGCCTTTTTTAATGCGCGCTATTATTTTTTCAGGAACTTGGATTTCTACATCCATTAAATCGCGGGTTTCTAGGCGTAAAATGTTTTGCTTGGCTTGAATGTTTTCAAAGTTTTTAACAAATACTTTGGCTACAGTCCCTGCAAATGGGGCGCGCAGCTCGCTGTATTCTAGGTTGGTTTCGGCAATTTTAAAGGCAGACTCTGCCACTTGCATATTTGCCAATGCTTCATCGTACTCTGATTGACTCGCGATTCTTTTTTCAAGTAATTGTTCAATGCGGCTAAGTTGTGATTTAGCAAGCTCATAACGGGCTTTTCTATCATCGTACTGTAACTGAAAGTCTTCTGGGTCAAGCTTTGCTAAAAGTTGCCCTTTTTCAACTTCTTCACCTGCTAATACCGGAAACTCTACCAGTTCACCATTGACTCTAAATGCTAAGTACGAGCCTTGGTTAGCAACCACTTCAGCAGGAAAGCTGCGCACATTTGTTTGCGAATCATGTCCTATATTGAATAACTTTACAGGCCTAATGGGCTCTTCTTTTACTTGCTTTTCTGGCTCAGAACAGGCCATTAAGGTAAGTAAAGTCGTAGTAAGTATACATAGACGAAAGAGTTTCATGTCTTCTCCGTGGCAATGATGGGCAAAATAATTAAGTGCAGGATACGCCGCAACCATATAAAATAAAATTCATTAAATTTTAGAAACATAATAAGTTTTATTTATGATCATGTTGAGCGCAGTATGAAGCTGAATCAATTACAAATTTTAGATGCCATTGTACAAAGTGCAAGTTTAAGTGGCGCGGCGCTTAAATTACATAAAACTCAACCTGCGCTTACCTTAGCAATTAAAAACCTAGAGGCAAAAATTGGCTTTGAACTACTCGATAGAAGCAAGTACCGATTACAGTTAACTGAAAAAGGGCGTGTTTTTCACCGCGAAGCACAACAATTATTGCATGCAAATGATGAGCTAGCACAGCTTGCTAAAGAGCTCGCACTGGGTAACGAGCCACAATATCGAATTTGTTATGAGCAAATTTGTCAAAAAGACAGTTATAACGAGATCATAAGTAATACTTTTAGACTATTTAAGCGTACGGAGTTTAATTTAACCAGTGGCAAACGCTTTGTCTCTTTAGAGCAAGTAAATAGTGGGCAAGTGGAGTTAGGCATAGGCCCCTGGTTTGACTTATTTCATGCAACAGGGCACTTAGAGAGCCTACCTATTGGTAAATTAAACATTGGTATTATTGCAGCTACTAAAGCGTTTCCTAAGTACATGACCTTTAACGAGCTACAAAATTACCCGTGTTTGGCCATGTTTGAAAGTGACTTAAGCATAGACAGCGACAAGCTTTCTTACTCAAAAGGCTCTGCCTTAATGAAGATTGACGATGTAACCAATTTAAAGTCTTTTTTGCTTGCTGGTGCTGGCTGGGCAATGATGAACATAGATTATTGTGGCCCTGAAATAGAAGCCGGGCTGTTGCAGCAAATACAGATAAACGACAGAGAAGATGAGTTTGGTATAGAAGTACGTGCATTTAGGCGTGATGCAATACACCATGGCCCTGTCGCACGCTCTATTTGGGAGCAATTTAAAGTACTCAGTGAGGCGTACGTTAATGACCGCTGATATTGATAAAGAAACCCTCATTTACACCATTATTGCAAATATACCTGCAGGTTTTGTAGCAAGCTACGGGCAAGTAGCAACGCTTGCCGGTTATCCGCAAAATTCACGCTTAGTAGGGCGCCTTTTAAAGCAAATGCCAGATGATTCTGTTATACCGTGGCACAGAGTAGTAAACAGCCAAGGTAAAATATCATTTCCTGCAGGCAGTGATAAATACCAAGAGCAGCGCCAAAAGCTATTATTAGAAGGGGTTAGCTTTAAAAACGACAAAGTAAATATGCGCGAGTATAGATGGCAGTAGTGAAGGTATTATCGTAAAAGAGCTTTTAAAGGCTGCTTTATTACAAGTGTGCGGCTTACTTTTTTGTTTTAGCTAGCGTAAATCTACAACAAATAGGGTTATTCAGCTTCTAGTTTTACCTTTACCACAACCTCCTTATCTAGCTTTGTGAATGAAAAACTTACAATGATAAGCGATATATTTACTATTTTTTACACAATAAAAATATACACGGCAAAGTAAAAAACACCTCTACACCTACCTATAGCTAAAATGGCATTAAATCAATTAAGCGTCGAGATTTGGCATAACACTTGAACTACTTATTAGTTGTAAATAGATATTGAGTATACCAAATGTTGGCTCAAGGGCGCGTTTAAAAATGGTATCTCATTTACATTAAGGTAAAAACGTAAGTAATCCTCAAGCCATCTTAAAAGTGACTGATAAATTATTTGAAAAATACGGTTTTTCACATCGCTAGTGATGAATGATCAAGCTGATGAAGTGTAAATATTTAGTTTTAAGCATGAGGGTTATTAAAACCAAATATTAAGGACTAACAAACTATGACTGACCCAACTTTATTGATTTTAATGTACTTTGTGATCCCTGTTTGGCTTGCTGCTGGCATTGCTGATTGGTTTTGTCATCGACGTAGTAATATTTCTACAACCAGCGGTGCTAAAGAGTCATTTATTCATTTATTAATGTTTGCCGAAGTGGGCATTCCGTTAATCCTCGTTTTAATTTTTGAAGTTAATAGTTTGATTATAGCCATTTGTGTTGTGTTGTTTTTTCTGCATGAGCTTACAGCAATGTGGGATGTAACTTATGCGGTAAGTAAGCGAAGGGTAGGGCCAGTAGAGCAGCATATACACAGTTTTTTAGAAATGATACCCCTGTTAGCTTTGGTATTAATTATTGCGCGCCATTGGGAGCAATTTACCGCTTTATTTACACCTGGCGGCTTTCCTCCTGACTTTACGCTTGAATTAAAAGCCTCTCCTTTACCAATAACTTACTTGGCAACGGTGCTATTTATAGCACTTGCGCTAGAATTTACGCCTTATTTAGAAGAGTTCATTCGCGGTATACGTGCTAAAAAAGATAACACTTAATCGGCTTAAGTTATGTATGCAGTTAATTTATGCGTGTTTAAATAGGCGCACTCTTGGTCACACTGAGCTAAATAGTGCTGTATGAGCACCGGTTTTTAGTGCCAAGCTCAGGTGCTGTCTAAGGTATTGTTAACCAGGCCTCACCAATACTTAATGGGGCTTATTTAGGTATGATTAAAAAAGGCTAGGTAATAATAGCGGCTGATATACGCCGCTATTATTTTATAAAAACAATAAGCTGAGATTAACTAATATGAGTGAGCCATCATGACTATGGTAGATGCTGCCCACCTGTCACACCCATTATTTCAGCGGTTATGTAACTTGACTCTTGCGATGCTAAGTATACATAGGTGGGTGCTAGTTCAGCAGGCTGGCCTGGTCTACCTAATGGTACGTTATCACCAAATTCAGGCAATTTTTTAGCCGGTTGGCCGCCACTTTGTTGAAGTGGGGTCCAAATTGGCCCAGGAGCAACCCCATTAACCCGAATGCCTTTATCAATCACCATTTTTGCTAAGCTTTTAGTAAAGCTTGTAATTGCGCCCTTAGTCGATGCGTAATCAAGAAGCCCAGCAGAGGGTTGATAGCATTGGATAGAGGTTGTATTAATAATACTAGCGCCCGGTGGCATATGTTTTACCGCCGCCTTTGTTATCCAAAACATAGCAAATACATTTGTTGCATATGTTTGGCAAAATTGCTCGGTAGATAAATCGTCTAACTCGGCAACAAACTGTTGTTTACCCGCATTATTCACTAATATGTCGATTGAGCCTAAGTTCTCAACGCTTTGCGCCACAAGGTCGTTACAAAAACTCTCATCAGAGATATCGCCTGCAATTCCCCAAGCTTTGCTACCGCTGGCTTTTAAAATATCGAGTGTTTCTTTCGCATCGGCTTCTTCGCTGGCTAAGTAATTAATAACCACATCGGCACCTTCTCTGGCAAATGCAATGGCAACCGCTCTGCCAATGCCCGAGTCGCCCCCAGTGATCAACGCCTTGCGGCCTTTTAATCTGTCGCTACCTACATAGGTATCTTCGCCGTGATCTGCTTTAGGTTTTAAAATTTCATCTAGGCCTGGGTCTGGTTGATCACTGTCTTTTTCGGTTCGTCCCATTTGATATTGGCTTCTAGGGTCTTGCATCGTAAATTGGTTAGTTGGCATATCAACATCTCCTTTAACGTAAAGTTTAAGTTGGATTAACTGCATGTAATCACAAAGAGCCTAATGGCATATAACGCAGCAATGCGTGTTACCTACCTCTTTGCTTTGCGGGAATAGACGTAAAAGTGGGTGTGGTTGTAAAATATTGGGTATAAGTAGCAACTTACTAATGTAGCACTTGCCTCAATTGTAGAGTCAGCTTGGAATGCGCCCACTTTGTATCTCCTTTAACGTATTTGCTTGGTCAAGGTTTTACTGACCATTTATATTGAAGGAGCAATAGGTATGCCATAGCGTTACATTTAAAATATGAAGCTATGTCACTTATTTTAATGCATTTATTTTTAAACTAGGAAAAGAGTAAGTGAATAAAATGGGTAAAAAATGGATAAGAGTACCGAAAATGTTACACGCTGTTTATCGAGCTAGTTAACTAGGCGAGTAAGGACAGTGATAGGCTTATAGTCAAAGCCGTAAATAACAGCGTTTTTTAATTAAGGCTTAAGTGATATCGCCTAAGCTACAACGCGCTTTTATCGCGCTTTTATATAGATGGGTAGCCAAATTATTGCGGTTTATGTGCGTGGCATAAAATTACTAATTACATGCATTAATACACGTAATTAGTAATTGAAATGTAGTGGCACACACACCCAGCTATTACAAAGAGGTGCCAAATTGCGTGGCTAAATTGAGTGCTTTTAGCGCTATAAAATAATGTTCCTAAGCTATAAAAAATGCCACCGGCCAGTAACCAGTACAGTGCTTTTACATCAATATTTAAATAAAGTGGGTATACAATCGCAAGGGCAAACCAGCCCATAAGTAAGTAGGTAGCCAGCGAGACTTTTTTATTACCATTTTTAACCAGCACTTTATAAGCAACGCCACCAAGCGCGACTGCCCAAATAAAACTCAGTGTGCCCCAAGACCACCATCCATTAAGAGATAGCAACAAAAATGGGGTGTACGTACCTGCTATTAATACGTAAATAGCGCAGTGATCGCACTTTTTATAAAAAGCGCGTAATTTTGGCTGTACACTGGCGTGATAAAGTGTGGATGATAAAAACAATACAAATAAACTAGCCCCATATACAGCGGTGCTAATATAAGCTTTTACGCTGGTGGCTTGTTTAAATAAATCCCACATTACAAACACAGCAAAAAATATTCCCAGTGCATGGCTTAATACATTGAGTTTTTCTTCTTTGCGAGAATAGGGTGCCTCTATAGTCATACTAGTCCTACCACTTATTAATTAAACTTGAGTGTACAGGTGTACGCTCAATGTTTCAATGTCAGCATTATTACTGTAAATTTGTCACCGTACTTTTATTGATTTTAAAAGGAATTAATCGGGTATAGTGTGGTCGTATAGTCTCAATTAATTAAGGCACGTTTATCATGAAAAAAGAGCTCAAAGCCGTTTTACTTACTGCCATTGTTTATCCAGGGGCAGGGCATTTTTCGCTTAAAAAGCATTTAATAGGCTGTATTTTTGCAGGTGTATTTACGCTACTTTTGTTTATGACATTAGGTGATATTTTGGCTATAGCGCAATGTAGCGCAAATGAAATTTTAGCAGGTAAAATTCCGATGACGGCTTCAGGCATTTTACAAGCCGCTCGTAATCCATCAGGTGAATGTGCTCAGCTTGGGGAATATAAATATCTTCCTTTAATGGTGGTCATTTGGTTACTAAGTATGGCTGATGCTTATCGGTTAGGTAAAAAAGTTAAACCCGATACGCAAAACAAAAAGTAATGATAGTCGTTGTTTTAAACTGCAAATAGTGAGCTAAAAAATATTTACTAATAGTTAGTCAAAAAATTAAAAAGGTTAGTTAAATTAACCAAGACTGAATACTGCGTTGCTGTATGGTTTTTAATATAGTCTTTATATATCAATGATTTAATTTTTATTTTTCTGTTGGCACAACCCTTGATTATGTTATTGCGTCTAAACAATATACACAACAAGGAATACCATTATGAAACATTCAATTAAAATCGCTATGGCAAGTTTATTAGTATTAGGTTCTTCGCAAGTACATGCGAGTGAAGTGGACTTAGATGTAACTGATATTATAACGCAAAACGTAACAAGCTATATTAATCAAGCAACGGCAGAACTTGAACAATCAATTTCGCAGAGCCTTAGTTTTGATGCCCAGGCAGTACTTGAGCAATTTGTAAATCAAGCGCAAGAACAAGCTGACGTTACCACGCAGTCTACAATGCCGGTAACTACGCAAGTTAAAGCTAAATAAGTGTAAAAGGATAAGACGATGAGTAACGAATTAGGATTATTTGCACTTATGTTGGCGCCTGTTGTAAGCATGATTAGTGTTTACTATATGGTTCAAGTAATAAAAAGTATGGGAAGTTGGATCAACTTTTAATTTATAGGTAAATAATTCGATTTGAGTAAGCTGATCGACTTAGTAAAAGCGCACGTAAATAAAGGCAGTGTAATTTAAAGAAGTAGACTTTATGAAACGTGCGATTTTCCCATTACCAATATTTGTGTTACCAGAAGGCTATACGCGTTTGCGTATATTTGAGCCTAGGTATTTAAACATGGTAAAAACCGCACTACAAAATAATGTCGGTTTTGTACTGTGCACCTACCAGCACGACACGCCATTTAATATTAGCGCTCAGGGCTGTTTGGTCGATATTATCGACTTTGATCAAGACCCTAGCAATATGCTACTTATTGATGTGTACGCTGCTAAAAGCGTGCAAATAAATGACGTTTACCAAGATGAAAGTGAATTGCGCCACGGCTTATTAAGCGATTGCAATACGCCGTATTGGTACAATGACTCACACAGTGAAATTTCGGCTGATAATCAACGCTTGTCTGATTCTTTGCAGGACATATTTTTAAACAATAAAGAGCTTTCTAGTTTATATAGGCAAACCAAGTTTGATAATTTAGCCTGGGTAGCTGCCCGCTGGCTTGAACTATTACCTATATCTATCGATAAAAAACAGCAACTTGCGTTCGAAAGTAACTTTGCTAACTTACTAAACTTCCTCCATACTGTGATTAACAATGAATTTGCCTAAAATAATGTGATCTGCGTTTAATTGCTTGGCGTATAGATATGTACAAAAGCATACACGGGATTAATTATTATGGTAAGTCAACAACCCTCACCACGTTGTGAACCTAATACAGGTAAATATACTGCCATGCCAGAAACGCCAAGTGCAGAGCTTATGCAAGCTCTGCTTGATGTAGCTACTTCGCGAGACAAAAGAGCGTTTGCTTACTTATTTGAATACTTTTCGCCAAAAATTAAACGCTTTGGAATTAAGCAATTTGGCTCTGAGGCACAAGCAATGGAGCTTGTACAAGAAACACTAACCTCAGTGTGGCGTAAAGCGCATTTGTATCACAGCGACAAAGGGGCTGCGACGACCTGGGTATATACCGTAATGCGTAATGCCTCATTTGATATGCTTCGTAAAATGAAAAGTAATAAAGAAGAAAATATAAGCGAAGATATTTGGCCACTTATTAACGAATCTCAAGATACAACACTTGAATTTAGCGACCACTTGGAAGATCAACAAATTAAACGTTACCTAGACAAACTACCAACTGCACAGCGAGAGGTAGTCAGAGGTGTTTATTTCCAAGATATGTCGCAAGAGCAACTTGCTCAACAATTAAATATTCCTGTAGGCACGGTAAAATCACGATTGCGTTTAGCCTTGCAAAAATTACGTAATGAAATGGGAGATCAGCATGATTAAACATCACCCTAGTGAATCTTTACTAGCACAATATTGTTCAGCGCAGTTACCTGCATCGTTAAGCGTTGCGGTATCTATACACGTGGATATGTGCCCAGTTTGCCAAGCAAAAGTGGCAAAACTTGAAGCCGCTAATGCAAAGGATGTATTTAGCGAGCCGCCATACGCCCCTGATACATTAAATTTAAGTAACGATTTACAAGTACCAGATTTTGACGCTGACCTCCTAGATTTGATAACCGCCGATGCTAGCATTGATGAAGTTTACGAAGTTGAGCCGGTAACCGTACAAGTCAATGAGCATAACTACGAATTACCACGCGCCTTAACACGCATTTCGCATGGGCGTTTTACGCAAGTGGGTAAGCTTGCTCGCTCTCGCGTTGCTATTGATGATGGCCCATTGCGCTCAAGCCTTTTACATATTGGCGCAGGGGGCGAAATCCCCGAGCATACTCATACTGGTTTTGAAGTAACATTGCTACTTGATGGTGAGTTTAGTGATGAAGAGGGCAGTTACGTGCCAGGAGACTTTATTTGGCAAGATGGCTCTCATCAGCACACCCCACTTACAAAAGATGGCTGTTTATGCTTTACAGTAGTCAGTAGTGCGCTACATTTTAATAAAGGGCTCAGTAAGTTACTTAATCCTATAGGTAACTTGATTTATTAAGAGAATTTATGCAAACAGACACAATAAAAATAGGTATTAGCGCCTGCTTAGCAGGCGAAAAAGTACGTTTTGATACAGGCCATAAAAAGTCTAACTTTTGTATGGACGAACTTGGAAAACATGTAGAGTACACGCGTTTTTGCCCAGAGGTAGCCGTAGGGTTACCTATTCCTAGGCCAACCATACGCCAAGTACGCGTAGGCGATACAATAAAAGTATGTCGCCCAGATGGCACTGGTGATGTTGGGCCTAAGCTAACTGAATACGGTAAAAAAGTAGCCACAGAGCAAGCTAAAAACCTAAGTGGTTTTGTTTTTTGTGCGAAAAGCCCAAGCTGCGGTATGGAAAGAATTAAAATTTATAACGAAGCGGGCACCGGCAATACCTCCGAAGGCGTTGGTTTTTTTGCTGAGCAAATAATGAAGCACAATCCATTACTGCCATGTGAAGAAAACGGCCGCTTAAACGACATGCATTTACGCGAAAACTTTGTAATGCGCGTGTACGCTTATAAACAGTGGCAGTTATTAGCATCTGAGCCGCTAACAGTGCATAAGCTCACCCAGTTTCACTCGCAATATAAGTACTTATTAATGGCTCATAATTATCAAGCTTACCGCGACTTAGGTAATTTACTTGGTACTTATAATGGTGATGATATTAACGCTTTAGCAGATGAGTACATTCTTGGGTTAATGAACGGCCTTAAAAAGCCTGCATCACGCAGGAATAACTGCAACACGTTAATGCACTTGCAGGGCTACTTTAAAAAAGACTTATCTAAGGTTGAAAAGCAAGAGCTACGCGATGCCATCGATGAATACCGTCAAGGTTTAGTGCCTTTGTACGTACCGCTTACTTTGTTAAAACATCATCTGAAAGTACACCCTAATGAATACCTAGAAAAGCAGGTGTTTTTTAATCCATACCCTAATGAACTAAAATTACGTTACGGCATATAATGAATACACTTTTTTGGTTTAGGCGCGATTTGCGCCTTTTTTCTAACGAAGCGCTTATTGAAGCGCTAAATAATGGCGCTAAACAGGCCATTTTTTTTATCTGCGAAAAGCAATGGCAACAACACAACGCCGCTCCCATTCAAATAGATTTACTAAAAAGACGCCTCAATTATATACGCGAGCAGCTAGCACAGTACGCAATAGAGCTGCATATTTTTGACGCTCCTTACTTTGACGATTGTGAAAGTGCGCTTTTATCATTTTGCGATAAACATCAGGTAAAACATGTAATTGCCAATAAAGAGTATGAGTTAAATGAAGTAAATCGTGATGCGCAAATACTTGCAAAGTGTGATGATAAAAATATTACGTTTACCCTCTATGAGGGAGATGTAATAGCGCCTGTGGGCAGTGTTAAAAACCAAAGTAACGAAATGTACAAAGTGTTTACGCCATTTAAAAAACAGTGGCTTAAACAACACCAAGATACTCACTTTAGCTTATTACTGTGGCCTTTAAAAAAACAGCCGATAAATAACAACGCACAGGCAATTAAAAGTGATGGCAGCTCAGAAAAATGGCCGGTTGATGATGAAAGCTTAGCAACCATTGTTGATAATTTTATTTGCGACAAATTAAGTAGCTACGACGATCAGCGTGATATACCCAGCATTAAAGGCACATCGGGTTTAAGCCCTTATTTAGCTCTGGGTATTATAAGCCCTAAGCAGTTACTGGTTAATATTCAAAACCGCTACCCAGATATTTTAACAACATCTAAAAGTAAAACGTTTACTTGGGTAAACGAGCTTATTTGGCGCGAATTTTATCGTCATTTAATTGCGCAATTTCCTAAGCTTTCTCGTGGTGATAACTTTAACGAAAAGTACAATGGCGTTAAATGGCGTAAAAACGAGGCTGAGTTTAAAGCCTGGTGCGAGGGAAAAACAGGTTACCCACTCGTTGATGCAGCGATGAGGCAGTTAGTTCAAACCGGCTGGATGCATAACCGTTTAAGAATGGTAGTTGCCAGCTTTTTGACCAAACATTTATTAATTGATTGGCGTGAAGGCGAGCAGTTTTTTATGCAGCACCTTATTGATGGCGATTTAGCCTCTAATAATGGCGGTTGGCAGTGGGCTGCAAGCACTGGCTGTGACGCGCAGCCTTATTTTCGCGTATTTAATCCTATCACTCAAAGTGAGCGCTTTGATCCTAATGGTAAATTTATACGTAAATATTTACCAGAGCTTGAAAAAGTGCCAGATAAACATATTCATTTTCCTCATGCTTATTTAGCGTCAATAGGGGCTGATAAGCAATGTTACTGGCCGGCAATCGTAGATCATAAAGCAGCTCGCGAGCGTGCAATAGCTGCATTTAAGGGGTGATATGGAAACAGCATTACCGGTAGCAAAATTTGTAGACATATATCAACAACTCGATAAATCAAACCTGCATTTGCTTAATGATATTTACAGCGAGCAAATTAAATTTAAAGACCCAATGCACGAAATACACGGGCTAAGCGAGCTTACCCGATATTTTTCTAATCTATATAGTAATGTTAAGCATTGTCAGTTTGATATTAGTGACACCTACGAGTGTGACGACAAAGCATTTTTGTATTGGACAATGCATTACGCCCACCCAAAACTGGCTTCTGGCAAAACTATATCGGTAGAAGGGCACAGTAAGCTGGTGTTTAAAGAAGGTAAAATTATTAACCACCGCGACTATTTTAATGTCGGTGAAATGCTATACAAGCATATTCCTATTTTGGGTGGCGTTATAAATTACATAGATAAACGAGCAGGGTAGCGATGAATATTTTAATTACAGGTGCAACCTCAGGTATTGGCGAGCAGCTAGCAATAAAGTACGCACAGCAAGGTAACGCCGTGATTGCTTGCGGCAGAAACCTTGAAAAGTTAGTTGAGCTTGAAAAGCACACCAACATTAAAGCGTGTCAGTTTGATGCCACAGACCTTAAAGACATAAAGCAAGCAACCCTTGGGTTTAGTGCTTTTGATAAGGTTATTCTTAACGCTGGTAACTGTGAGTATGTAGATGATGCCCGTAATTTTGACAGCGCTTTGTTTGAGCGAGTTATTTCAGTAAACCTGCTGGCAATGGGCTACTGCCTAGAGGCATTATTACCAAAAATTAGTGCGGGCGGACAACTTGTACTTGTTAGCTCAAGCGTTACGTATTTACCTCTGCCACGCTCTGAGGCTTATGGCGCATCTAAAGCCGGGGTAAGCTATTTAGCGAAAAGCTTAGCAATCGACTTAAACGATGTTGATGTTACGTTGGTGCATCCTGGTTTTGTTAAAACCCCCCTTACTGATAAAAACGATTTCCCAATGCCTATGGCCGTCACTGCAACAGAGGCCGCCGATTATATGATTAAGGGGATCAATAAACGCCGTAAAGAAGTTCATTTTCCTTATCGGTTTACGCTTATTTTAAAAGCATTACGTATTTTACCGTTACCACTTTGGTTACGTTTAGCAAAAGGATTAGCCCGTTGAAAAAAATAGCAATAATAGGTTCTGGCGTATCGGGTTTAACCTGTGCTCATTTACTGCATAAGCATTACGATATTACTGTATTTGAAAAAAACGATTACATTGGTGGTCATACCGCGACAGTAGAGATATCTGATGCTGGGGTTAAACGCGCAATAGACACGGGCTTTATCGTATTTAATGACCGCACTTACCCGTACTTTGAAAAACTACTCGCGCGCATTGGCGTAGACAGACAAGAAACACAAATGAGCTTTAGTGTTCATAATCAAGCAAGTGGTTTTGAGTACAACGGACACACCTTTGCCAGCTTATTTGCTCAAAAAAGAAATATATTTAGGCCTAAGTTTTGGCGCTTGTTAAGCGATATAGTTAAGTTTAATAAATTATGTAAAGCAATGCACAGCGAGCAAAACTACCCTAAAGATCAAACACTGGGTCAGTTATTAGATACGCACGGCTTTAATGACTTTTTTAAATACCATTATATTTTACCTATGGGGGCGGCAATTTGGTCAACCAGCATAAAAGAGATGCAAAATGTAGGGGTTGAGTTTTTTGTAAACTTTTTTTACAACCATGGCTTACTTGATGTTACAAACAGGCCGCAGTGGTATGTAATCCCTGGTGGGTCTAAGCAATACATTAAGCCGCTTATTAAAGGTTTTGCAGAGCGGATAAAACTAAATACCGACATTGAGACGGTTACACGTGTAGATAATAAAGTAATTATTACCCTTGAAAATGGCGAACAAGCTGAATTTGATAAAGTGGTATTTGCGTGTCACTCAGATCAAGCCCTTGCATTACTTGGTGATGCGACTGAGCAAGAACAGACTGTATTAGGTGCAATTCCTTATACCGAAAACTCGGTAGTACTGCATACAGATACCAGTTTACTGCCAGATAGAAAAGCCGCCTGGGCTAGCTGGAATTACTTACTAAACGAAAACACCGACAAAGCAGCGGTTGTTACATACCAAATGAATATACTGCAAGGTATTGACTCAGATACACAATTTTGTGTAACCCTTAATCACTTAGAAGGGATTAACAAAGCAAATATATTACGTGAGTTTACTTATCATCACCCTGTTTTTAACGAATCATCCATTGCCGCACAAAAACTCAAGCACACTGTTGATGGCCAAAATAATAGCTATTTTTGTGGTGCTTATTGGTATAACGGTTTTCATGAAGATGGTGTTCGCAGTGGGGTAGATGTGGCAAAGCAATTAGGTGTTGAATTTGAATAGCGCTGTATACCTAGGCGATGTAAGGCACAGGCGCTTTGCGGTAAAAAACCATCAGTTTAAATACCCGCTTTATATGATGTGGGTAGATTTAAAAAATCCGTTATTGCTTAATAACATTCACCCCATGTTAGGTACTTTTGGGTTTAAAGCACTGCGTTTTAATCAATCCGATTATTTAAACACACTGCCAAACTCAGAGCCATTAAGTATTATTGAACGTGCACAGTGCCAAATAGAAAAACTAGGTGTTAAAGAGACGTTTTCGCATATTTATATGCTTGGCCAACTTAGGTGTATGGGCATTTATTTTAGCCCTGTAAATTTTTACTTTTACGGTAATAGCACCGATAACTTTAAATATATGGTTGCTGAGGTAAGCAATACGCCGTGGAATGAGCGCCATTATTATTTGGTGCCCTTACAAAAAAAAGTGAACTTTAAGAAGGCTTTCTCCGTATCACCCTTTATGAATTTAGATATGGACTACCATTGGCAGGTACAACATACAGCCGATAACACATTAATTCATATAGAAAATAAACGTGGGGATGAGTTGTTATTCGACGCGTCTTTACGATTAAAGCGAAGTCAGTTAACTAAGCAAGAAGTTAATAAATTATTAAAAAAATTTCCTGCGATGACTTTGTCTATTTTCAAAGGTATTTATGTGCAAGCACTTAAGCTGTTTATTAAAAGGGTTCCTTTTTTAGGTCATTCAGGAAAACCTTAGTATAGTTAAACAGGCTTAGTTGCAGGTAGCGATAAAATTATAAAGGGTTTAAGATGGAAAAAGTCTCGAGTATAAACTGCCAAGAGCAAACAGGTTGGTTTACAAACTTATATAAAAAGCTAGTCACCAAAGCCTTTGCAAGTATTGAAACAGGCCAAATAGTGTTAGTTGAGAACAGTCGCTCAACAGTATTTGGTCAACAACATTCAGACTTAAAAACCACGATTACCGTTAACGACACTGCCATGTACAAAGCATTTGCGCTATCTGGCAGTGTGGGTGCTGGTGAGTCTTATATTCTTGGGCAATGGTCGTGTGATAACTTGACCAAACTCATCGAAATATTTGCCATAAACCAAAAACAACTAGATGCTTTTGAAAAAAAATTCTCGTTTTTTAGTGGCCTAGCCCACCGATTTAACCATTTCAAAAACAGCAACTCAGAATCTGGGTCGAAAAAGAATATCGTTGCACATTACGATTTAGGTAACGATTTATACGAGTCATTTTTAAGCGAGGAAATGCTTTACTCCTGCGCTGTTTATCCATCAAAAGATGCCTCTCTTGAGGACGCTCAACAAAATAAGCTGAAACAAATTTGTGAGCAGGTAGAGATAAACGAAGGCGATTCAGTCATTGAAATTGGCACAGGCTGGGGGGCGTTTGCGATTTACGCAGCCACACATTACAACTGCCATGTGACCACAACAACGATTTCTGATGAGCAATATGCCTATGTTGAAAATAAGGTTAAACAGTTAGGACTTGAAAATAATATAACTTTGCTCAAGCTTGATTATCGTTTATTAGAAGGGCAATACGACAAGCTTGTATCAATAGAGATGATAGAAGCAGTAGGGCATGAATACCTACCAAGCTTTTTTAAGCAATGTAATAGCTTGCTTAAAGAAGACGGTGCAATGCTAATCCAAGCGATCACTATTGGCGATCAACGTTATCAACATTATTTAAAAAACTCTGACTTTATTCAGCAGTATATTTTCCCCGGTGGTTGTTTGCCTTCAATTAATGAGATGAGCGAGCAAATTAAAAACAATACCGATATGGTTATTCATACTGTTAGCGACATAGGCGCACATTATGCTAGAACACTAGCCGATTGGCGCACACGCTTTATTGATAACTGGCACACCCTAGACAGTGACAAGTTTGATGAGCGTTTTTACAGATTATGGTTATTTTACTTTGCTTACTGCGAAGGCGCTTTTAGAACGCGAGCAACCAGTACCGTTCATTTAACGGCGCGTAAACCACGTTTTACTAGTCAAAATGACGAAATTGCCCTTAATTATTAATTTTGTGCTTTTTCAAACAGTGTGGTTTTTATCACTGTTTTTAGAAGCTCAATCTGTTTTATACACCTCTGGTATTGTTGTGCTTATGTTTGTTTTATCAAAGCAGCATAAGCTCGACGCGTTGCTTTTAGTTAAAGCTTTACCAATTGCGCTGTTATGTGAATACCTTGCTGTGCAGCTAAACCTTCTGGAATTTAAAGTATCCCATTTTCCGCTTTGGTTAGCCTTGCTTTGGGCAGCATTATTGCTTTGCTTAAACACATCAATGGCGTTTATTACTAACCTAAAACTTTGGCAAGCCTATTTAGTGTGCTTAGCCTTTGCGCCAATTAGTTATTATTCAGGTGCTCAATTTGGCGTGCTTAGTATTTATTCACCTGTATGGGCATTTTGGCTTCTGTACGGCGCACTTTGGGCTGCAGCCTTTACATTAATTCTTATTATTAATCAAAAAATTAAAGCGATTATAAATTGTAGCAAGCAATAACAGGAGCTTGTATGAATATCACCGCAAAAATATGTGCAATAACGGCCACAATGATTATGGCTACTTTTTTTACCCCATTGAGCTTTAGCGAAGAGCAAACTGACTTTAAAAAAGTGGGCGAGGCGCGCATGGAATATTTATTTTGGGATGTTTACGATGCAACGTTATATACCCGCTCAGGGAGTTACAAACAGGGGTCGCACCCCGTTAAATTTACGCTCACCTATTTGCGAGACTTTGCAGCAAAAGACATTGTTAAAGCCACTAAAGAGCAATGGCAGCATTTAGGTAAAAGTGATTTATCAGCGAAGTATGCTGATAAATTGCTCACTCTTTGGCCAGACATTAAAAAAGGCGAGTCGTTAAGCTTACAAACATCACCAAGCGGTGAGGCTACTTTTTATCATAATGATAAAAAGTTAGGTGAAATTAGTGACTCGCAATTTGCCAATCAGTTTTTAGCTATTTGGCTAAGCCCAAATACCTCAGAGCCAGCACTTAGAAAACAATTATTAGGGATTTAACATGCGCAATATAAATAAATATAAACAGCTATGTATTTTAATGGCCGCATTATTTTTAGTAAGCTGCTCTGCGCCAAAAGTAGAGCACTACCATGGCAGCAACCCAGAATTTGATTTTAAAGCGTTTTTTAGTGGCGATTTGAAAGCATACGGCGTTGTGCAAGATTATAAAGGCGAACTCACACGTAAACTTGTTGTCACTATGAATGCGCGCTGGGAAGGGAACGAGGGCGTTATAGAGGAAGACTTTGTGTATGACGATGGTGAAACACAAAAGCGTATTTGGTATGTCACCCTTAATGACGATAATAGCTTAGTGGGACGTGCTGATGATGTACTTGGCATTGCAACCGGTAAAAGCGCAGGCAGTGTGTTTCATTGGAACTACAATGTGGTCTTACCCTACGACGGCAGTACGCTTGAGGTGAATTTTGATGATTGGATGTACCTGGTTACACAATCGCGCTTGATAAACCGAACGTCTATTGTTAAGTTTGGTGTCGAGGTTGGGGAAGTGACCTTAGTTATCGAAAAAATATAGAGCAGTGTGTTATTTAAAGTGTGCCTTTTGTGTACTTAAATTAAGTTTTAGTTAACCCAACACGCTGTATTTTACCGAGAATTATTAAAATTTTACGCATTTTCGAAGTATTTAAGCAAAAAATGCAATTTGCTGTTGCTAACTCCTTAAAAATGCATAAAGATAGGTTTTGCGAAGGCAAAATAATAACGAATAGGAATCTAACAATGAATAAAGCTCAATTAGTTGAAAAAATCGCTACTGATGCAGAAATCTCTAAAGCTGCTGCTACACGTGCACTTGACGCGTTTACTGGCGCTGTAACTTCTTCTTTAAAAGAAGGTAATTCAGTTGCATTAGTAGGTTTTGGTACTTTCTCAGTTAAAGAACGTGCAGCACGTACTGGCCGTAACCCACAAACGGGTGCTGAGATCCAAATCGCAGCGGCAACTATCCCAAGCTTTAAAGCAGGTAAAGGTCTTAAAGACCAAGTAAACCCTTAATTGGCGCTTTACAGAATTTTTTAAAAAAGAGCTATTTAGCTCTTTTTTTTTGCCTGTATTAAAGTAGTGAGCTTACCTAAGTTAAGCTTATTCCCACATGCCTAATTAGGGATTAATGCAGGGCGTTGTAAGGCAAGGCTTAGCATAAAAAATCCCTGCTAATTGCTTAGCAGGGATTTAATATAAAACGCTTAACGTTTAAGCTTTAATTAATTACGCTTTTAATGCTTTGTCACCACGGCCGATCCCTACAGCACCAGAGCGCACCACTTCAATAATGTCGGTTTCATGGCGTAGGGTGTCTAAAAACGATTCTATTTTGTCTGTGCTGCTTACCAGTTGTAAGCTGTAGCTTTGGCGTCCCATATCTAAAATAGCACCTTGGAACACATCTACAACACGTGTAACCGCTGCTCGTGTGGTTTCGTCTTGGGCGAATACTTTAACAAGTAATAATTCACGTTCGATGTGACTCATTTCGGTCAAATCAATAATTTTAAGTACATCAACTAATTTATTAACTTGTTTAGTAATTTGCTCAACGATTCTATCATCACCCATTGTGGTAATGGTGATACGTGACAGTGACTCATCATCAGTGGTGCCCACTGTTAAGCTATCTATGTTGTAGGCGCGCTGTGAAAAAAGCCCAACAATGCGAGATAAGGCTCCCGGTTCGTTTTCTAATAAAATAGATAATATACGACGCATTATGCTTTTACTCCTTTACGTAACCACATTTCATCAATGCCACCTAGTTTAATTTGCATTGGGTATACATGTTCTTTTTCATCAACGTTAATATCTAAAAATACTAAGCGATCGTTAATGCTCATTGCTTTATCTATAGCAGGTTGTAGCTCATCTAAAGTATCTACCTTTATGCCTACATGGCCATAGCTTTCAACAAGTTTTACAAAGTCAGGTAATGAGTCCATATATGAAGATGAATGGCGACCGCCGTAAATCATATCTTGCCATTGGCGTACCATGCCTAATGAGCGGTTATTTAGCGAAACCACTTTTACAGCCAAGTTGTACTGTAAACATGTTGATAGCTCTTGAATATTCATTTGGATTGAGCCATCGCCGGTTACACACACTGACTCTTTATCAGGAAAGGCAAGCTTAACACCCATAGCTGCTGGTAAGCCAAAGCCCATGGTGCCTAAGCCCCCTGAATTGATCCATTGGCGAGGGTTTTTAAATGGATAATATTGCGCTGCAAACATTTGGTGCTGACCCACATCAGAGCTTACATATGCGTCACCATTAGTGGCTTTATACACTGCTTCTATAACAGCTTGAGGCTTTATTTTGTCGCCATCGGTGTTGTAGCTTAGGCACTTTTGCTCGCGCCAGCTAATAATTTGTCGCCACCAATCCTCTTGTGCACTGCGATCAATTTGAATGCTACTTTTATCTATGCCGGTTTGCAGTTGCTCCATTACAGTGGCTAAACAGCCCACAACCGGAATATGTGCTTTAATCGTTTTAGAAATAGAGGTCGGGTCTACATCTACGTGAACGATGGTTGCATTAGGGCAAAACTTTTTAACATTATTGGTTACACGATCATCAAAACGCGCTCCCAGTGCTAAAATTACATCGGCATTTGCCATGGCTTTATTGGCTTCAAGCGTACCGTGCATGCCCAGCATACCCACGTAATTTGGGTGAATACCCGAAATACCGCCTAAGCCCATTAATGTATTAGTGATAGGTGCATTTAGCGATTCAACTAAGCGGGTTAATTGCTCAGAGGTGTTAGATAAAATAATACCGCCACCTGAGTATATAACCAGTTTTTTAGCCTCTAAAATTGCGGTAACCGCTTTGCGAATTTGTTTAGAGTGGCCCTTTGTATTTGGGCTGTAGGTTCTAAGCTCTGTTGTTTTAGGGAAGTTGTACTCAAACTTAATAGCAGGGTTAAGCATATCTTTTGGTAGCTCAACAACAACGGGTCCTGGGCGGCCAGTACTTGCGATATAAAACGCCTTTGCCAAAATAGCCGGAATTTCTTCAGCGCTTCTGCAGTTAAAACTATGTTTTACAACCGGGCGAGAACAGCCAACAATGTCGGTTTCTTGGAATGCATCGTCACCAATTAAGCTAGTAGGTACTTGCCCCGATAATACCACCATCGGAATTGAGTCCATATAAGCGGTGGCAATACCTGTAATACAGTTAGTTGCGCCAGGGCCTGAGGTAGCAAGTACAACACCAACTTCGCCAGTAGCACGGGCATAACCGTCAGCCATATGGGTTGCGGCTTGTTCGTGACGCACTAAAATATGTTCAATGTCTTCTTGTTGAAAAAGTGCATCGTATAAATCTAAAACCGACCCACCTGGGTAGCCAAATATATACTTAACCTTCAACTCTTTTAATGCCTGAACAACTAGTTCAGAACCATTATATTCTTGTTTGCTCATCCTCATTCCTCTGTGCGCTGTTTATGCATAAAAAAACCCCCGCGTAGTGCGAGGGTTTTTAAAAAGCAATTTCACTTTTTAATACATCCCCGCTGGGCTTATCACTAAGACCACTACGAGTACGATTAAAAGGTGAAGTTGTTTTTTCATAATTGTCACTTTATAAAAAGCAAAATGCTGCTTTAGATTAAAAATTCTATATGGGGTTATTTTTAAGGGTTTTACGTGCTTATGTCAACCTTGAAAGGGCTGTTTTGGATTAAAATTTCAAATTAATTTGTTTTAATACTAAAAAGTTGCACGCTATTTGTAGTTATATAAAAAATATGAAGAAATTATGCTAATTTTACCGAGTAACCATAATGGGTAAATAGGTAATTTGAGCGCTGTGCTTAATGCATATATTAGGTATGATAGAGCAATAATATATCTGGGGAAGATACAGTGAAAAAAATAATATGGCTTGGCTTATTCCTTTGCAGCCTAAATCTTAACGCAGCAAATACCAGTGCGCATGACCCAGGTATTATTAACAAACAAAGAATAGAGTATTGGTTAAATAAACGCGCTGATACCCAACAAACCACTAACAAGCCAACGGTTGACAGCTACTTAGCGAATACTGCAATGCTTAACCCTTCGCAGTTAAAACCTGTTTCTACCATGAAAGCCCGCTTAACCGCTAAGCAAGCCAATAAGCAGCTGCAATATGCAAGTGCGGCTAGTCCTAGCAACGCGCTAAATGAGGTTAAAGTACTGGCTATTTTAGTTGATTTTCCTGATTTAAAGCACGATGACAATCAGCTAGTTGATGATGATACCGATATGTATTACGAAAATTATACAAAAGAGCATTACCAACAATTGCTTTTTAATGAGGGTGGGTTTGTAGGCCCTAATAATGAAACACTTAGCAGCGTATACGATTATTATTACGACGCATCAGGCGCTAGCTTAACTTTTAGCGGGCAAGTATATGGGTGGGTTAGGGCAGATAGTAATGCTAAAACCTATGGTGAGCGCGTAGGTAACACACGCGATATAAATGCCCCCGCACTGATAAAAGAAGCAGTAGAAAAAGCCACTGCACAATTTGATATTGATTTAACGCAATATGATTTAACAGATTTAGATGATATTGACGGCGATGGCATTATCAACGAGCCAAATGGCATCATCGACCATGTTATGGTTTTTCATTCCAGTATTGGTGAAGAATCCGGTGGAGGCTATTTAGGCGTTGATGCAATTTGGTCTCACCGCTACTACGTATTTGATGAAAACAGTGAGCCTGTCAGTATTGCGGGTAGTAGCGTTAAGTTATCGGGTTATACTATAAACCCAATAGATGCCAGCATAGGTGTCGTTGCGCATGAATTTGGTCACGACTTAGGTTTAGCAGATGAGTACGATTTACAGTCAAATACGGTGGGTGAGCCTGTATCGTCTTGGTCAATAATGTCTACTGGTAGCTGGGCTGGTGGACCTAGAGGTTCACAGCCCGTTATGTTTAGTGCACAGGCGCTTGAGTATTTACAAAACAGATACCAAGGCAATTGGGTGAACCAGCTTAATTTAACCATGGAGGAAGTGAACAGCCAGCCTCAGCAGTCGCTTGTTTATACTAGCTCACTTTCTCAGCAGCAAAGCCAAATTAAAGTGACACTTGCGCAGCAGCTAGAAAAATTTAAAACCCCGGTTGAAGGTGATTTTCAATTTTACTCTGGTACAGGTAACAACCTAACACACACGCTCTCACAAACCATGACCTTACCTGAGGCGGCTACACCACTGACACTTAGCTTTTTAGCTTACTACAGTATTGAGCGCGATTATGACCTTGTACAAGTAAAGGTAAATCAAACTCCTTTAGCTGGTAATTATACAATCGAGACAAATCCTTATTATGGCGATATAGGCCCGTATATAACTGGTGATTCGTTTTTACATGCAGATGCGCAGCAACCTAATGGTTTTTTAATGCATGAGTTTGATTTAACACAATATGCGGGACAAACCATAACATTAAGTATTGAGTATATTACCGATACAAACACACAGTATTATGGTTTTGTAGCCGATGATTTAAAAATAACACACAACAATACTGTGATTTGGCAAAATAACGCAGAGCAGTCAGTGTCGACCTTAGCGTTAAATGGTTTTAGCCGCGTGAGCAGTTATATTTATGCTAAACCAGCCCACTACTATATACAGCTACGTGCGCACAGAGGTGTGGATGCCGGCTTACAAGCAGAGCAATATTCACCGGGAGTTTTATTATGGTATAGCGATAGTGCATTTGATAACAACAACACAACTGATCACCCAGGGGGGGGGGGTAATTTAGTGGTTGATGCGGATCAAAAGCCAATTTATCGCGGTACAAGTAGCACCGCACTTGCAGATACACCTATACAAGTACGCGATGCTGCATTTAGTTTATATCAGCAAAGTGCAGGTTTAGGCGATCAAGACTTAGCTGCCATTAGTGAGTTTAATGATCATTTTGATTACAGCTTTACGCAGCAGGCTGAATCAGGTGTGGTGCTTACTCCCCAAGGGTTTAACTTTGAAATAGTCAGCCAACACCCTGAAAGTGAAACAGCAGAGCTTTTGCTTAGCTATGATGCGCTACAACAAATAACCACAACAGTAAACGAGGCAACCGTTAGCTTTAATGTAGCCGGTTTAAAGTTAACCCCCACAGATACATTTTTATGGGACTTTGGTGATGGGCAATCGAGTACTGAGCTAAGTCCTACACATACCTATGCCGATTACGGCACCTATAGCGTTACCTTTTCGGCAACGGGTGAGACGACTACGCAAACACAAACTAAACAAATTACCATCACAAAGCCGCTAGAAATTGAAAATTTAATGTATCAGTTAAACGGTGCGATTTTATCTGCTCAAGCAATCGTAACTGGCGGAGAAGCACCTTACAACATGAGTTGGCTTATAGATGGTGAACCCGTATCGCAAACTGAAAACCTAGATTACCAATTTAGCTACTCTGGAGATTACACCCTCGCGTTAATTGTAACTGATACGCAAGGGATAAGTGTTAGCCAACAACATTCTTTGAGTGTTAACGCACCGCTGCAATTAAGTACACGCCATACGGCAAATAACTTAGCGGTACAATTTAATAGCTCACCATTAGGTGGTTCTGGTAATTATACATATAGCTGGGATTATGGCGATAGCAGCCCACTAGGTACAACGCAAAACCCAAGTCATAATTACCAAGGTGCAGGTAGTTATTCAGTAAAACTTGTGCTCACAGACAGTCAAACCAATGAAGTTATAAGTAGTGAGCTAACAGTCTCGGTACAAGAAGCGCAAAGTGAATCGTCATCAAGTGGTGGGGCAATAAGTTATTTCATTGCGCTATTAGTGATAAGTGGATTTTACCGGCGTACCAGCAATAAAGTTTAATGATTTTGTGAAGTAAAAGCATTTGACTTAAATGTCTAATAACTTAACACCAGTGGTATAAAAGGTGATGCTCGCTGCATTAAAAATTCTATTTAAAATAAATAGCGTAGTTATGCCAAGTGGTGTTATCAGCAAAGGTTAAAATACAAAAAAGCCAGCAATATGCTGGCTTTTTAGGCTTAAAACAAGATTAACCTTGTTAAATTATAAACGGTCGATTACTGATTGAGTGAAATCAGTTGTACCGTGGCTGCCGCCTAAGTCACGTGTTGTGCGATCGCCAGATTTTATTACATCAGCTACTGCGCTACGAATACGCTCTGCCGTGTCGCCCATATCTAAGTGCTCAAGCATTTGGATAGACGCTAAAATTACTGAAGTAGGGTTTGCTAGGTTTTTGCCAGCAATATCTGGTGCACTACCGTGAACGGCTTCAAAAATAGCAGCATCTTCACCAATGTTTGCCCCTGGTGCCATACCTAAACCGCCAACTAAGCCCGCACAAAGATCAGATAAAATGTCGCCAAATAAGTTAGTTGTTACTACAACGTCAAACTCTTCAGGTGTCATAACTAGCTTCATACATGTTGCGTCAACAATCATTTCAGTTGATTCAATTTGCGGGTAACGCTCAGCAACTTCACGTGCAACTTTTAAAAATAAGCCAGAGGTAGATTTTAAGATATTTGCTTTGTGTACTGCGGTTACTTTTTTACGGCCTTCACGTACTGCTAACTCGTAGGCAAAAGTGATGATTTTCTCAGCGCCTTCGCGAGTAATTACAGATTTAGCTTCTGCTTCGTTACCGTCTTCGCTTACTACTTGGCCTACACCTGAGTACATACCTTGAGTATTTTCACGAATAGTAATGATATCGATATCATCGTAACGTGCTTTAGTACCCACAAATGATTTAACAGGGCGTACGTTTGCGTATAAACCAAACTGCTTACGTAATGTTACGTTAATAGACGTAAAACCTTCACCTACCGGCGTCGTTAGTGGGC
The DNA here is from genome assembly GCF_005887105.1 of Pseudoalteromonas sp. S2893. Classification (NCBI taxonomy): domain Bacteria; kingdom Pseudomonadati; phylum Pseudomonadota; class Gammaproteobacteria; order Alteromonadales; family Pseudoalteromonadaceae; genus Pseudoalteromonas; species Pseudoalteromonas sp. S2893. The sequence goes on from NZ_PNCY01000009.1 coordinate 63,141, forward strand.
CTTTAAGAGTGATTTTGTTTTTAGCGATTGTATCAATTGTTTCTTGAGGAAGTAGCTCGCCAGTTTTTTCTAGTGCAGCAAGGCCTGCATCAACAAATTCATAATCAAAATCGCAACCTGCGGCTTTTAATATTTCAAGTGCTGAGTCGATAATGCTCGGACCGATGCCGTCGCCTTTGATCACTGTGATGGTTTGTTTGGCCATTGACTTTTCCTTTAAAAGAATAAAAAACGCACATAAATTATTACTAATAATAGTAACTGCTTGTTAGGTCATTTATGTGACGTATGTGGATATATTTTGAGGGCGCATTTATACCAACTTATCGCCCATTTTGCCAGTTTATACTATAAATACAGGGTATAACCTGTACTTATAGTCAGCATAAGTGACTTAAATGCTGTTATATAGCGATAAGCCTTGCAGTTGCGCAAAAAAATCATCCTCAGATTTAAAGCCTTGTGCTTTTAGCTGCGCATTTAAAGTTTGTTTTTGCCAAGAAGTTAAAGGCAGAGCGGGTTTAAAAATAGTTTGCGCCACGACCTTTAAACTAATCCATAATTTATGCTGCTCGTTTAGCTCTTTTTTAGGTTGTTGTTCAGCATCGAGTAGAGGCTTGGTCCATGGATTATCACTCAGTAGTTTTGTTAATTCTGTATTTAAATGTTCATTATTAGTCGTTTCCACCCCAAAAAAGGCTGCTAATGGGGCGCTATAAGTTTGGTTAGGCACGCTACTTATGGTTACTTTTGCACAGAGCTGTGCACTGCAATGGGTTAATAAATAATGCACGTAACCATAGATGGGCAAGGCTATATGTTCAAATTGCTGTTTTGGGTTATTACTTACCATTAAAGCTAAAATACTAATAAAGCTATTAAGTTTATTCAGTACGATGTGTTTGTGTGGATGATGTGATGTATCCACTAATTGCTCAAATATAACCCGCTGAATAATTGCCGGTGCATTATCGTAGCCGACCATCGACAAGCTATGGCGTAAGTCTTTGGCGGCTTGGTGCTGATTGTTATAGGGCCTGACTGCTTGGCAGAGCTTCTGTGTTATTTCACTAAAAGGGGCTAGTAACTTATCTAAGCCTTTAAAACTATATTCATGCGCTACTTTTATATGACTCACTAACGCTATTAATTCGGCCTTTGAACTTATCTGCGCCGGGGCTTTACGTACCAGGTGCTCATTGTTCCAGGCTAAAAATAATACCCGTTTATCAGTACATAGCCATTGCATTGGTTGATCTTTAAGTGAGGTTTTAACCTTGTACCACGCCAGTTTTTTCTCATTATTGGCATTAATAAGTATATGCTTATTAGTCTCATCACTTGCTAAATAAACCATTGCTTGGTCGCTGTAAACAATTTTACTGCCTGGCAGGTGTGGGCCTATATGCGCTATTAAATCCTTAATTAACCTTTGCGCAAATGGGTTAGCTGTTTTGACATACACTTCACCCAAAGCTTTGTAAAAATTTAATGGGTTCTTTTTCGATGTATAGGTGATGTTCATCGCGATAATATTACTTAATGCACACAAGGTTATGGCATTGTCATATAGCATTATGTCGCTAGTACTTAGTAACGCTTGCTTATACTTATTTAGTTTAGCTAACATACGCACGCTATTTTGAGTAGGGTGCTGTGCACTGAGCAACACTTTTGCTGCTAGCTGATGGCGAAAACGCCATATTTTTTTATCGCTGAGTGTAAGCATTTGCTGCTGCGCAATTTTATTATGCTGCGCTACAACGCAGCAATGCTCTACCAATGCAACACCAATATAAAGCTCGGTTAGTTCGTCATCAAATTGCTGGCTAGCGCACAGTGCTGTGCTAATAACACATTGGTTAATAACGAGGTTTGTAGCAAAGTCGTAGTGGCTGGTGTACAAGCTTAAACGCGCTTGTAAAGCGTGCGGGTGTTGCTGATACAAAACGCGATAGTGCTGGGCTGTTTGTACAACAAGCGGATAAAGATGTTGCCACTGCGATTTGTCACTATAAATTGTTAGTATTTGATGTGTGTTATGCAGTAACCGCACTAACTGTTTTGAAATAGGCTCATCCATTGGCCATCACCTGATCTTTTCCTGATAAGTTGTATAGGCGCTGGGGCCCCATAAAAATAACTCACCATTTTTAAATAATAAGCCGGTGCATTCATCCATCGTGGTTATGCCATCTGAAGTTTGGTGCTGTGTACGGTAAAAAACAATCTGCCATACTTGGTCTTTGTTACGTTTGGCATAGGTTAAATCGGGGCTTCCTAAATAATCGAGTACACTGTTTAAGGTAACCGCCTCATCAATAGACAGCTTTCTTATGTAGCGCTCGTTAAAAGCCTCACGGTCTTGCCAAATCATTGCTTGCGGGTCATCTTTATAAAAGGTGATCACTAAAGTCGCAATGAGTGCATACAAGCCTAACCCTAATATTAAGTATCTTATAAACTTTTTAATCATTTTTAACTCACACTCGCAACAATAAAGTGAGTATATGTTGTGCGCTTAAACAGTGCTATCAACATGCGACTAATGCAACCTTAACTGCTTTAAACTAAAACCTAGCTGTATATCTGTTCGCAAAGTGACTAATTGTTTAGAAATAACATACATGTCTTTTTGCTCAACTAGCTTTTTTTGAATACTGCTTGATAGGGCATCATCTTCTATGGCGCTATCTATGCTTTCGTAGGTATTTACAATAAGCTGAGCCGATTTAGTCCCTATGCCTTTAACGCCGGGTACATCGTTAGTTTTATCGCCCGCTAAGGCCCAAAAATCAATAAGTTTACTTTGTTCAATACCAAAACGCTGCTCAATGCTGTCGCAATCTAGGTAGGTCTTTTTAAAATAATCGTACACACAAATATAGTCGTTCAAAAAAGGTAAAAAACCCTTATCGGTAGAAACAATGGTACTGTTTATCTTATTTTTTGCAGCTTTGTCGGCTAAGGTGGCTATGATATCGTCGGCTTCATCGTTGAGCGGTTCAAATACAACGATGCCCGTTTGCTCTATAGCTTCTTTAAAGTAGTGCAGCGCATTTTTAAGCGTGTCGGGCATGGGGGCCCTAGAGTGTTTATATTGTTTATAAAAGTGGTAGCGCCAGCTTTTGTCGCCATCGAAAACAGCTATAGCGTGAGTGGCATCTGTTGACTGTAAAAGCTTTTTGCAAGCATGTGCTACGCGCGCGCAACTGGCCTTTAGCATCTGCTCTTCACTGTGGTGTGTTTGGTTAGCGTCAACTGCGTAAATGCGCCTAATTAAATTAAGCGCATCAATTAAAAGTAAATGGGGTTTCAAATAGTCAAACTCATGCTTTTATTTCATAACAAGGGATATACTTACTACCGGGTAACTTCATACGACCTTGGTCTACAAATGCTTGTAATAGTTTATCCATATCTTTCATTAAATCAGGCTCACCACTTAACACATAGGGTCCATGTGCTTTTATAGCGCGTAGGCCTTCATCTTTGACATTGCCAGCAACAATCCCCGAAAACGCTCTACGTAGATTAGCCGCTAACTGCTGCTTGGGCTGTTCTAGGTGCAAATCTAAACTTGCCATGTTTTCGTGCGTAGGTGCAAAAGGTTGCTGAAAATCGTTATCGATTTTAAGTGTCCAGTTAAAGTAGTAGGCATCGCCTTGGCTTTTACGATAATTACGTACATTTGCCATAGCTGATTTTAATTTTTGCCCTACTAGCGCAGGATCATCAATGATTACTTCAAACTTATCAAGGGCTTCTTTGCCTAATGTCAGCTCTACAAACTTACATAACTCGCTAAAGTACGCTTCGCTTTCTTTAGGGCCGGTTAAAATAACAGGCAAACACTGTTTTTCGTTATCTGGGTGCAGCAAAATACCTAATAAATAAAGTAATTCTTCTGCAGTACCTGCACCACCAGGAAATATAATAATTGCATGCGCCGTTCTAATAAATGCTTCAAGGCGCTTTTCAATGTCGGGTAAAATTACCAGCTCATTTACAATAGGGTTTGGTGGCTCTGCGGCAATTATACTAGGCTCGGTCAAACCAAGATAACGGTTTTCACTAATACGTTGTTTAGCATGGCCAATAGTGGCACCTTTCATCGGGCCTTTCATTGCCCCTGGGCCGCAGCCAGTACATATATTTAAACCACGTAAGCCAAGCTCGTAACCTACTTGTTTTGTGTATTTATATTCTATTTCGTTAATTGAATGTCCACCCCAACACACAATCATGTTTGGTTCGCTGTTAACGCGCAGCGCGCCGGCGTTTCTAAGCATATCAAATACCATGTGGGTAATGGCTTTTTGTTCTTTAAGATCTTTTTCGTATTTTTGGCAAATAAATAAAATATCGCGGATCACCGAAAAAATATGCTCGTGAATACCGGTAATTATTTCGCCATCAACAAAGGCGGTTTCGGGAGGGTTTTCTAACTCAATTTTAATGCCGCGCTCGCGACTGACTAAACGAATATCAAAGTCTTGGTATTTATCGTAAATTTCATTACTTGCGTCTGTGTGGCTGCCTACGTTAAGGACGGCTAAGGCACAGTTTCTAAAAAGTCGATAACGTTCACTGGCTGAAGATTGCTCTAATAAATCAACTTCCAATTGTGACAGTAAATCTAAAACCCCAGTCGGGTTTAACTGTATTAACATCGGCATTCTCCTTGCTGCTTAAAATGTAAAAACTGCATGTCATCTACTTTAGCACTCAAACTAATTGAGAATTATGACATTATTTACTCATACAAAGGCGATCCCGACCCGTTTTCTTTGCTTCATAAAGGGCGTCATCTGCTCTGTCGAATGCTTTGAGCGGTGTATCGCCTTTTTTAAATTGTGTAGCGCCTAACGAAATGGTGATTTCTATTTCTTTTTCTCTAAATTTAAAAGGAATATTTTTAATCACTTTTCTTAGTTTTTCAAGCGGCTGCGCTGCGTTTAACAACGAAAGCCCAGGCATAAGTAGGACAAATTCTTCTCCGCCGTAGCGGGCTATAAAATCAGACTGCCTCACTGATCTTTGCAGCGCCTTTGCAATAACTTGTAAGGTTATATCGCCCGCAGTATGACCAAATCTATCATTAATTGACTTAAAGTGATCCACATCAATAACCACTAGGGTAACATCCGAGGCTTGGACATTAAATAAGTGAAGCTCGTGATTGTAACGTTCATCAAAAGCCGCTCTATTAGGAAGTTTTGTAAGGCTGTCTAGTAAACTTTTAAAGCGTTGCTCGTTTAGGCGTTTTTTATATTTAGTTAGTTTGCCTTCTAAGCTGCCAATTCGCTGGTTAATTTCATCAAAACTGGCAATCAGCGTTTCGCGGTCTTTTCTTTCTAGCTGCTCTTTAGCAATAAAGTCTTGGCTGAGAGATTTTAGCTCGTTATCAACTAATTCTTTTAAAGAGGAAATAGACGTAGCAGATTGGGTTTGCTCGTTTAAATGTTTTATTTTTCCTTCAATACGTTTATTTAGTGTATCGAACTCTTCGCCCATTGACTTAGAGTGCTGGCTGGTAGATACAATTGATGAGTGCAACTCTTCTAATGTTTGGTTAAGCGAGACTAAAAAACTTTGTGCCGATTGGCGCTCTTTACTGATATTTTTGACCACAACGCTTATTATATTTAAAGCAGCTTGCAACAGGGCTTCTACATTATCGTTTTCGGTAATTGTATTTTTTATTTGTTTAATTTGTTCTGTCGATTCATCCTCTAATACCAGCTCATTTGCAAGCTCTAACAGCTTTTTAGCCATACGAGGAGAAGCATTGGTACTTGTTTCATCCGTGGTTGAAAGCTTGCTATGCAAAGCATGGTGATAAAAGTTTATAAGCTGATTTAATATCGGAATGTAGTCGTGCGTAGACTGTACATTATTAATTTCGTGGTCGAGTAAATGTCTTAAAGTGCGGCGGGTATCATCTGGTAAGCCTTTGGTTTTTTGTAAAAGCTTACCGGCTGTTTGTACGCTCGAAAACAGCTCTCGCTGATGGGCTGTTTGTAACGCCTCTTGGTTTTGCAGTAACAATAAAATGTCATCTATTAAAGGGGATAATATTTCAAACCCGACACCTTTATTTAGCGAACTTCTAAATTTGGCGAGTTTATTATCAAGCTCAATATCAAGCCCTTTACAGCTTAAAGACAATTTTGCAGTTAGATTTGATAAAGTATCAACTTGGAGCTTACGCGCATTTTCAATGGCTATCCTTGCTTCAATTGCTTGCTTTAACTTTTTATCTACAGCGTTAGAGTTTTCAGACACCTAAGCATACCGCCATCGTATTAATTACATTACCTTCAGTTTACAACAAAATCATATTAAGTGTAGTTATCTAATTAAAAACTTAGCATTTTTACTTAGACCCTGCATGTAAACTGAGCTATTAGGTTGTTTGTCGTTTTTAATTCACTTTTAATTTATGCCTTGTTAGGCTTATTTCAAATAATAAGTAACCTTGAGTCATTATGAAAAAGCGTTTTGTCCTGTCAATGTTAGCGGCCTGTTGTGCAGCCCCTGCGTTAGCCGATGTAAATTATTCTTTAAGTATTACACAGCCACAACATCATTTAGGTAATGTAAGTGTAGAGTTTCCAAAGTCGGCGCAATCGCATATCGATGTTAAATTGCCTGCATGGCGCACTGGTCGCTACGAAATATTAAATTTAGCCAATGGGGTACGTTACTTTGCGGCCACAGACGAAAATGGCAATGCATTAAAATGGGAAAAAATTAATCACAGCACATGGCGAGTGCATTTAGCTGAGCCAACACACGTGAATATTGATTACCAAGTATATGCAAACGAGTTAGGTAAACGTGCACGCCACATAGACGATAGCCATGCCTTTATTGATGCATCTGGCTTTTTTATGTTTAGTGAATCATTTCGCCAAGAACCAGTTACCGTAGATTTAAAGGTGCCTAAAGCGTGGCGCTCTGTATCAGGCATGGAAAATGCGAGTAATAAACACAGTTTTAAAGCCGCAGATTACGATGTACTGGTAGACTCACCAATAGAGACAGGAATTAACAAACTTCATAAATTTGAAGTAGATGGCCGCCAATACGAGTTAGTCATATGGGGCGAAGGCAACTACGATGAGCAACTAATGCTTACTGATTTAAAAAAATTAGTGACCACAGGTAATGTTATTTGGAATAGCTACCCGTATGAGCGTTATGTATTTATGGTGCATGCTACATCGGGTGCTGGCGGGGCAACTGAGCATTTAAACTCAACCATTATACAGCGCCCACGGAATCGTTTTGGTAGCCGCGAAGACTACTTAGGCTTTATAAGTACCGCCGCGCATGAATTTATTCATACCTGGAATGTAAAAGCTTACCGCCCTAAAGGGCTGGCGCCTTATGATTACACCAACATGAACTACTCAAATTTATTATGGATTTCGGAAGGCTCTACTAGCTACTTTGAAGATCATCTATTAGTGCGCTCAGGCATAGAAACCACCGATGAGTTTTTTAAAGTGATGAGTAAAACGATTAATCGCCACTTACAAACACCAGGGCGAGAAGTACAAAGTGCCAGCGAAACAAGCTTTGATAAATGGATAAACCAAGGCGGCGACCACGCGCGTAATTACAGCACCAATATATATTTAGAAGGCTCATTGCTTTCTATGTTGTTAGATATACATTTATTAGAAACAACCCAGGCAAAAGTTAACTACCGCCAAGTACACAATGCTTTATACAACAAGCACACGTTACCACAAGGGTTTACTGAGCAAGATGTACTGGCAATATTAAAAGAGCTAACAGGTGAAGACTACACAGCGTGGTGGCACGATAACGTGAGCACCCCAGCTAACATAGATTTTGATACTTTATTAGGTAAAGTTGGCTTAAAGCTTACTCGTCCTGAGAGCGCTAAGCCATTAGCAAGCATTGATGCCACTGCAAAAAATAGCGGTGAGTTATTAACACTTACCCACGTTCGAAGGGGCGGAGCAGCATGGCAAGCGGGCCTCACAACAGACGATAAAATTGTGGCGGTTAACAAGCAGCATGTTGGAAAAGATTTAAAATCGAGCTTAGAAGTATTTAAAGCGGGTGAAAAAGTCACTATCGATTTTATTCGTCGCGATGCACTTCAATCGACAACCCTCGTTTTATCGCAAGATTATGATAAACCTAAAAAGGTGGTTGCTGATAAAAATGCAACTTTATCTCAACGCGCCTTATTTAAAGCATGGATGGGGGTAGAGCACCCCATTAATGTGCAAGCTGATTAACATAATAGCGTTTTATTAAAGGAGCTTTTGCTCCTTTTTTTATATCTTATGCAAAGGTATATCACTTAAAAACCAACCTAAAAGTGCTAATTTTAAGAGTACGTCCTATTATTGTGTTAATAACGACTCTAGGTTGCGTATAAATGAAGTCATTAAAAACCACTCAAATCCTCTCACATCAATTTGTGCTTAACGATCCGCTGCATCAGTTATTTGATGCGATACACAGTATTTCTGTGCAAGGATACGATGAGCAGCGCCGCGTTATTTATTGGAATAAAGGCAGTGAGCTGCTTTATGGCTATACAAAAGAGTACGCAACCGGAAAAAAACTAGAAGAATTAATTATTCCGCCCCCAATGCAAGATGCGGTTATAGATGCTCATCGTGAGTGGCTCATAAGCGATATCGAAATCCCCGCGGCTGAGCTTACATTACAGCATCAAAATGGCAGCAATGTTACTGTGTTTTCAAGCCATGTTATGTTTACAAATCAGCATGGGGTAAAACAGATGTACTGCATAGACATAGACTTGAGCGATGTAAAACAAGCACAAGCGCAAGCTATGGATAAACAGCAGATGCTCGAAAAAGTATTTGAAGCCATTCCTGATTTGTACTTTTTACTCAAACCGGATGGCACCATAGTTGATTACCATGCTAATGATTTGAGCAACTTACATTTACAGCCTGAGCAATTTTTAAATAAATCGATGTTTAGCGTATTGCCCTATACTGTAGCCAAAATGTTTAAAGACAATATTCAAGAGCTGTTAATTCACAAAGGTAATGTATGCTTTGAATACGAACTTTTAGTACCCAAAGGCGTTTTGTATTTCGAAGCGCGAGTGAGTTATTTACATCATTCAGACCAAGTAATGGTGATAATTCGCGACATAACAGAGCAGCATGAGTCAAACAAACTTATACGTAAACAAGCCTATTACGATAGCTTAACGCTACTCCCTAATCGTTTTTATTCTTTAAAACGACTTACTCAGCTGATTAACACTGCGAGCGAAAAAAACACTTTAGCTGCTGTTATTTTTATCGACTTAGATGACTTTAAAAAAGTAAACGACACACTCGGGCATGAAATTGGCGACTCATTACTTATCAGCGCCGCTAATAAACTGAGCCAAATAGTTAATGAAAACGCGACCGTAGGCAGGTTAGGGGGCGATGAATTTATTATTCTACAATCAGAGCTACACAGTAAAAAACAGCTAGATGCGATTGTTACACGCTTACTTAAAAGCTTTAGAACCCCCTTTGAAATAGATGGCCGCGAATTGTTATTAACGTTAAGTATTGGCGTGGCTTTGTACCCCGATAATGGGGTAACAGCCTCTGATTTATTACGCCATGCAGACACAGCAATGTACCAAGCAAAAGCGCTTGGCAGAAACACCTACGCCTGCTTTACCAGCGAAATGAATACCGCCATAAAAAGGCGGTTAGCAATAGAAGAGCAGATGCATGTTGCTCTTGAAAAAAACGAATTTGAATTGTATTTCCAGCCTAAATGCGATGCTAAAACACTTAAAATAATTGGGGCTGAGGCGCTATTACGCTGGAACAATAGTGTGCTTGGTAAGGTTATGCCCGATGAGTTTATTCCGTTAGCAGAGCAAACAGGTTTAATTATTCCTATTGGAAAGTTTGTTATTGAGCAGGCATTAGCATTTTTAACGCAGTGGCAGGTAAGCTCTCAACAAAACTACAGCATGGCAATTAATTTATCACCAAGCCAATTTAGAGATTCAGAGCTGCTAAGTTTTATAGCAAGCACGTTAGAAAAAACTGGAGTAAGTGCTAAAAATGTCGAGCTTGAAATAACCGAAGGCGTGTTAATGAGCGTACAAACCAATATTACAGAATCGTTGCATGCACTTAATAAGCTCGGTATTAAACTATCTATGGATGACTTTGGCACAGGCTACTCATCGCTTAGCTATTTAAGGCAATATCCGTTTGAAGTATTAAAAATAGATCGCAGCTTTATTTGTGGTATTACCGAAAACCAAGAAGACTACAGCTTAGTTAAAGCAACAATTGCAATGTCGCATAGCTTAGGCTTAAGTGTGGTAGCTGAAGGCGTAGAAACATCAGCACAACAAAAATTACTAGCCGAACTAAATTGCGATTTGATTCAAGGTTACTACTTTAGTAAACCGCTGCCAGCGTTACAGTTACTTGATTTTAAAGCGTTATAAGTACATTTATTATAAGTGTTAACCTAAAACCCATTGAGCTTTAAATAGCGTAAATTGAACCGTCAACCGCATTTAGTATTTAAACCCTTTAGCCAAATAACGCTACACATTAATATGATAGGCTTTACTGCTACTGCTTTGGCATTTCGATAAAACAAAACCTATGCAGTGAAATAAAACACCCACTAGATTGAGTAAAACTCATCCCGCAAACTTTAATACCCCTGACACTCATAATTCATTAATTTAATTCATGTGCATTTTATAAGCTAATAATGCTAGGTTTAATCATCACAATATTGAAGGAAATAATTATGAAATTAGAGTCATTAGCACTGCACCATGGTTACGAGTCTGAAGAAACCACTAAATCAGCAGCAGTGCCTATTTATAATACCTCATCATACACGTTTGATAACACGCAGCATGGCGCTGATTTATTCGACTTAAAAGTACCAGGCAATATTTATACCCGCATAATGAACCCAACCAATGCCGTGCTTGAACAGCGTATAGCTGCAATGGAAGGGGGCATTGGCGCGCTAGCGGTAGCCTCGGGCATGGCAGCTATTACCTATGCTATTCAATGCTTGTGTGAAGTAGGCACTAATATTGTGAGCACCAGCCAAGTATATGGCGGTACATATAACTTATTTGCCCATACGTTACCGCGCCAAGGTATTGAAGCACGCATGATTAAAGCTGATGATTTTAGCGCCTTTGAAGACGCGATTGATGATAATACCCGCGCAGTATTTTGTGAGTCCATTGGTAACCCCGCAGGTAATATTGTCGATATTGAGCGTTTAGCTAACATTGCTCATAGTAAAGGGGTGCCACTTATTGTTGATAATACTGTGGCTACACCTTATTTATGCCGCCCATTTGAGTTAGGTGCCGATATAGTGGTTCATTCACTGACAAAGTATATAAACGGACACGGTACAGCTATTGGCGGTATGATTGTTGATTCAGGTAAATTTGATTGGAAAGCCAATGCCACACGCTTTGCAATGATGAACGAGCCCGATCCGTCGTATCACAATGTGGTCTATACCGATGCCTTTGCAGAAGCAGCCTTTATTGGTCGTTGTAGAGTCGTGCCACTTAGAAATACCGGTGCAGCACTTGCGCCCAAAAATGCATCTGACATTTTAATTGGCCTAGAAACCTTAGGCTTACGAATGGATCGCCACTGCGAAAACGCGCAGCAACTGGCTGAATATTTAGAAAATCATCCTAAAGTACTTTGGGTTAACTACGCTGGTTTAACATCGAGCCCATATAATGCAATGAGCCAAAAAATCACCAGTGGTAAAGCCTCAGGCATTTTAAGCTTTGGTATCGCGGGCGGCCTTGAAGCAGGCACGCGCTTTATTGATGCGCTCAATATGATCTTGCGTTTAGTTAATATTGGCGATGCTAAATCGCTAGCTTGTCATCCTGCGTCAACTACACACCGCCAATTAAATGATGAAGAGCTTGCAAGCGCAGGTGTGAGCCGTGATTTAATTCGCCTATCAGTCGGTATTGAAAACATTGCCGATATTATTGCCGATGTAAGCCAAGCGCTCGATAAAGCATAGTTATAAAATTAAGAACCTTGCGTGAGTAAAGAAGGTGCTTTTGTAGCGCCTTTTTTATTAGGTTTAATTTGCTTGGTTTGTTTTATAAATGCATTTGTATAAAGTTTATTTAAAACGCCGCTGTGTAATTGTTGAAACTTACGTTTAAAAAAAGCTTTTTTAACCTTGGTTTTAGTAGCGCAGCTTGCAATATCGCTCTGTATGTCTGTATTTTGCGAAACAGGGTATGGCATAAGCGAAAAACCATTCACGTGGGTTTCCCAAATATGTTGTAAGTCGCAATCTACAGGGCGGCCAAATTGGGTTGTGGCTTTAAGTAATTGCTTAGCCCCTTCATAGCTTATTGCCGTAGCACAACAGCCGGTCATTAGCTTTTTATGTATGACTAATTGCTGGTGGTTATTTAGGTTTTGCTGATAGGCAATAGGGCGAGTGCGGTTTTCATAAGCGGCGAGTTTAATAAGCTGCCAGGGCTGCTGTAGCTGCTCAATATTTTTTATCGCGTTATGAATGCTCTCATCAATATAAAAGTCATCCTCGAGCACAATCGCGTAATCTAGTTTTTCATCAACTATTTTTTGCCATGCTTTACGGTGGCTTAAATAGCAGCCAATTTGGCCATTGCTTAGCGGATAGTGATACTGCTGTTTGTTCAATTGCGGGCTGTAATGTAGGAACTTTTGTTGTGTACTTAATTGTGCGCCATCTACGGCATCAATCCGTTCAAATGACAAGTTAACACGTGCCAGTTGCGTTTGAGTATTTGCGAGTCGCTGCGCTGAGCGCGCTAAGTTTATTACAAATAATGCTGCCATGATGTTCACCCCCTACCGTTTTTAGCAATACTAAAGGGGGGCTGTTACACGCAAGTGGCAAATTTATGGCTTTTTTAAGTCAGCTCGCGGCTGCGCTAAAATGGCGTTTTTTTCTTCTTGGCTGAGGATGATCCAATCAAATATTTCTTCATTAGTTCGACCGCAGCCAGTGCAATAACCGCTGCGGCGCTCACATATGCCTAAACAGTCTGTTTTTAACTTAGTGTTTGAGTGTGTGGGTTTTTGCATTTAATTTCCTAGGGGTGGAGCAATTTCAAAACGGGTAATATAGCGCGTTCTGCTTTGAGAGGTAAATAAGGTGATAACTGGGTGAGCTTCATCCAAAACAAAGTTACTACTCATTGAGATTGCTGACTCTTTCGTATTTTCGTACCAGCCTTGTGACGCTACACATTGACGTATTTTATCCACTGTTTGTATATGTAGATTTGTGGCATGGGCTTGTTTGTATTCACTCGTGCATTGATAACTAAACTGCTTATTATGTTGAGTAATGGTGCAGGTATTGCCTATAAAATGGGTATTAGCATGCCACTGGTTTATAAAATCATTCCCCACTTTATTTGCTTTTACTGCATTGAAGCCATTAGCGTGCGCATTAAGTAATGTGTTTAGTGGACTGCATGTGTTTTGTGTTTTTACTATTTCAGGCGCAGGGGCTTTTTGGCTTACACAGCCTGTTAGTACCAATAAGGATAAGGCTGTGATAATTGATTTATTCATAAGCAACGCTAAAAGAATTAGATAAGCTGCACCATACGCAACCTATGTAAAAAAATAAATACCATAACGAAAAAAGGCCCATAAAATATGGGCCTGTAAATGCGCTAAAATAAAGCAGCTGTATTATTTATGGCGACCTTGCAGGCATTTTACAACGTCTTCTAGGGCTAAGCCTTGGCGTTGTAGTAATACGGTAAGGTGGTAAATTAAATCAGCCGATTCGTTAGTAAGCTCATCGTTATCGTGTTTCATTGCAGCAAGCGCTACTTCTACGCCTTCTTCGCCCACTTTTTGACAGCTACGGCTTAAGTCTTTAGTAAATAATGAAGCGGTGTAGCTTTTTGCTGGGTCGTCGTTTTTACGCTCAACAATCACATCTTCTAATTGCGCTAAAAAGCTTAGGCTAGGTTTTGCATCATCACCAAAGCAGCTTTGTGTACCTAAGTGACATGTTGGGCCTTCTGGGTTAGCCAGTACTAAAATTGAGTCGTAGTCACAATCGGTATGCACTGATACTACGTTTAAGTAGTTTTCTGATGACTCACCTTTGGTCCATAAACGTGACTTTGAACGCGAGTAAAAGGTTACTTTGTTACTTTCAAGCGTCACCTTTAGTGCTTCGCTGTTCATAAAGCCTTGCATTAAAATAACACCAGAGCGAGCATCTTGAACAATCGCAGGGATCATTTCGCTTTTAGCAAAATCTACTTGAGTTTGGTTTTGTTGTGTTACTTGCATAGTCTTGCTGCCACTTGGTTATCAGTTAAAAATTGTTTTAATTCGCCAATGTTAATCACATTTTTGTGAAAAACGCTTGCTGCCAATGCGCCATCGACTTCGCTTTGTTTAAATACATCAACAAAGTCTTGCATACTGCCTGCACCGCCTGATGCGATTAAAGGAATATTACATAATGCGCGCATTTTACTTAGCTGCTCATTGTCGTAACCGTTTCGTACGCCATCTTGGTTCATACAGTTTAAAACAATTTCACCTGCGCCTAAGTCTTGTACGCGTTTAACCCATTCCTCGGTTTTGTAACGTGTACGGCTTGATGCATTAGGATCGCCGGTTAGTTGATACACTAAGTATTCGCCGGTCACTTCATCATAAAAGCTATCAATACCTACAACAACACATTGCTTACCAAATTCATCATGCAGCTCTTTTATAAGCTCAGGGCGGGCAATAGCAGGGCTGTTAATACTTATTTTATCAGCGCCACGCTCTAATACACGTGCTGCATCGGCTACTGATTTAATACCGCCAGCCACACAAAATGGAATATCGATGTGGCGGGCAATGCTCTCTACCCAATTTACATCAAGTAGGCGTTTTTCAACGCTTGCGCTGATTTCGTAAAAAACCAGTTCATCGGCGCCGGCATCGCTGTAGGCTTTTGCCATTGTTAAAATATCGCCCACTATTTCGTGGCCTTTAAATTTAACGCCTTTTACTACTTGGCCGTCTTTTACATCTAAACACGGGATTATGCGTTTTGATAACATGCCAACGCCTCCTCAACACTAAATGCGTCATCAAGTAGTGATTTACCTAAAATAACACCACCTACGCCCAGCTCTTTAAGCTTTTTAATGTCATCAAGTGAGCTTACGCCGCCCGAAGCTTGCACTTTAATGCTGCTGTTATGGCGAGTTAAATCTTCGTAAAGCTCAAACGATGGGCCAGTCATGGTGCCATCTTTACTGATATCCGTACATAAAAAGTCAATAACGCCCAAGCTTACATAAAAGTCTACAAGCTCAAGTAAACCAAACTCAGATTCACTTAACCAACCATGGGTTGCAGGTGCCCAGCCCGTGGCTGTTTTATTTACATCAAGGGCAATAACAAAGTGCTCGGCGCCAAATTGTTCAATCCAGGCTTTTACTTGCTCGCGTTTTTCTACCGCCATAGAACCAATAACAACTTGGTTAGCACCGGCTTTTAGCCAATCGCTTACATCTTGCTCTGAGCGAATACCGCCGCCCACTTGATACGGTACGTTAAGCGCTTTCGTTGCAGCTTGGATATGTTGCCACTGTTTTTTACTTGGATCGCGTGCGCCTTCTAAATCTACAAGGTGCAATTTACCTGCGCCGCTGTCGGCGTATTCTTTTAAACGTGCGCCAAGCTCAAAAGGGTAAAACTGAGCGGTGTCGTACTTACCTTGGTATAAACGAACAATTTGATTTTGTAATACGTCTAATGCTGGAATAATCACAAATAATCTCTTTATTGTTGGTTAATGGGCCGTTTATAACTGCCAATCAACAAAATTTTGTAATAAACGTGTGCCTACTTTTGCACTGCGCTCTGGGTGAAATTGCATGCCAGCGTAGTTGTCTTTTGCAACAATGGCTGAAAAGGTTTGGCCGTACTGGCCGCTTACAAGTGTTGCATCGTTTACGGTGTGCGCAAAGCTATGTACAAAGTACACTTGCTCGTCTTGTGTTAAGCCTTTGGTGAGTGCATGCTCTTTATTTACGCTTAAGTTATTCCAACCCATATGCGGCGATGTTAAATTGCCAACATCAAGGGCTTTTACTTGGCCTGGTATTTTACCTAAGCATTGTACGTTACCTTCTTCGGTGCTTTCGCACAGTAACTGCATACCTAAGCAAATTCCCATAAGTGGGCGCTGGTATTCGTTTATAGCTTGTTGCCAGCCGTTATCTACAAGGCGTTTCATGGCAACAGATGCATGTCCAACGCCTGGTAATATAGCGCGCTCAAAGCCAGCTAATTGCTCTGGTGAGGTAATGACTGTTGGCGTTTGACCTAAACGTTCAAAGGCAAAACGAACTGAATTTATATTGGCACACCCGGTATTAATTATGGCAATCATAAACATCCCTTAGAGCTGGCTGTTTGTTGGGTTGTGTCTTGTGCTACTGCCATACGAAGGGCACGTGAAAACGCTTTAAATAAGCCTTCTACTTGGTGATGACAGTTACCGTCGCTCACCGATAAAATAAGGCTAATAGCGGCATTATCGCTTAAGCTTTTGAAAAAGTGCTCAACCATTTGTACGTCTAAATCGCCGGCTTTTTCACGGCTAAAGTTAGCGTTTAATACAAATGAAGCGCGGCCCGATAAATCAATTTGTGCCTCTGCTTTACACTCATCCATTGGCAGCGCAAAACCATAGCGCGCTATTTGCGATTTAGTACCCAGCGCTTGTTTAAGCGCAACACCAAGAGCAATACCAATGTCTTCAACAAGGTGGTGCTCATCTATGTGTAAATCGCCTTTCGCTTTAATATTTAGACCAATGTTGGCGTGGGTGCGAATTTGATCAAGCATATGATCAAAAAAGCCAAGGCCTGTTTCAATGCTACCGTTTTTAGTTTGATCTAGGTTTATGGCTACATCAATTTGGGTTTCTTTGGTGTTACGCGTAACACGGCCTTCACGGTTGGCAGTTGTAAGCTTTGTAACAATGGCAGGCCAGCTGCCCTCATACAAAATGCCTTCACAACATAAGTTTTGAGCAAGGCCAATATCGGTTTGGCGATCGCCAATTACATATGAACGTGCTAAATCAACTTTGCCTGAGCGCATAAGTTCAGTTAATAAACCTGTTTTAGGTTTACGGCAATCACAGTTTTGATCGTCAAAGTGTGGACAAATTAATACCTCGTCAAAGCTAATGCCTTGGCTTTGCAGTATGTCCATCATTTTATCTTGTGCTATATCAAAGTCAGCAGTCGGGAAGCTGTCTGTGCCTAAGCCATCTTGGTTAGATACCATTACTAAGCGGTACCCTGCGGCTTGTAACTGTAATAAAGCCGGGATAACACCAGGTAAAAACGCTAATTTTTCTAGGCTGTCTACCTGTTTGTCGGTGATTGGCTCTTCAATTATGGTGCCGTCACGGTCAATAAATAAATAGGGGTTACTCATGATACTTCTTGTCCTGATAAAAGAGGTGAGGTTGCTGGCTTATCAAGGCCATCTAACCAAATTTTTACTTGCTCAAGTTCTTGCTCATTACCAATGGAGATACGTAGCCAATCGTCTTCACCGTATAGGGTAAACGCGCGCATCACTAAGCCTTGTTCAAGTGCTACTTTAAAGTAGTTTTTGTCGGCTAATTTTAAGGTAACAAAGTTACCTTCACCAGTGAGAATTTTTAATGCAGCTGGGGATGCGTTTAACCACTGTACAAGTTTAGCTTTTAAACTATTTAAAATAGTCACTTGTCGGCGCATTGATGTAATTGCATCAGGCGCTATGGCTTGCGCTGCAATACTTGCTACCACACCCGATACAGGATACGGCGCAATCACTTTACGAATAGGGGCAAGTACACTTTCTTGTGCAAGTGTAAAACCGGTTCTTAACCCTGCAAGCGCAAACGCTTTAGATAAAGTGCGCAGTACCACTACATTACTATATTCGTTAATCAGCGCTGTAGCACTTTGCTCAGGGCAAAACTCAATATAGGCTTCATCAACAATAACTAAGGCTTTACCGGCAAGGGCTGTTGCAATTGCTTTTACTTTTTCAAGGGGGGTTATGCTACCGGTTGGGTTATTTGGATTACAAATAAACACCAATTTTGAGCTGCCCACTGCCTCAACTATTTCATCAACACTGCCATCAAGTAATAACGCTTGGGTTAGTCCATTGATTGCAACGTTGTGCGTATCAGCGGTAACTTTGTACATACCGTAAGTTGGCAAAAATAACGCAATGCTGTCTTTTGCAGGTTCGCAGTAGGTACGTACTAAAAGCTCAATGCCTTCATCGGCGCCGCGCGTCATTAATACGTTTTCGCTTTCAAGCTCTGCATACGCAGCATAGCGGTCAATAACCAGTTGCGGTTGTGGATCTGGGTAGCGATTTAAATCTTCAATACTCAGTTCAATATTTTTAGCGTACGGGCTTTCATTGGCATTTAACCACGTTGACCCTGTTAGCTTTTCACTTTTAGCAGAGCTATAGGCAGCAAGAGCTGCAATATTTTGTGGTAATAAGCTAGTCGCTTGTGCGCTCTCATTGCTCATTTTTAATTGCCTCTAAACGAATTGAAACCGCATTTGCGTGTGCATCAAGGCCTTCTGCATCTGCTAGTGGCAAAATAGCTTTTGATAGCTGTGTTAAGCCACTTTTACTTATAGTTTGTACTGTGTAAGTGCGGAAAAAATCAAGCAAGTTTAAGCTTGAATAGGTTGCACTGTAACCGTAGGTAGGTAACACGTGGTTAGTACCCGATGCGTAATCGCCCGCTGATTCTGGCGTGTAGTCGCCAACAAATACCGAGCCTGCATTTTTTACTTTATCTAAGTAAGGTGTTGAATCTGCTAATTGCAAAATTAGGTGCTCAGGGCCATATTGCGCTGATACGTCAAATGCTTGCTCAACAGAGTCCACTAAAATAAGTGATGAATTAGCCAGAGCTTGCTCGGCTGTATCTTTGCGGCTTAAGTTAGCAAGCTGGCGTGTAAGTGCCTGCTGTGTTTGCTCAATGATACTTTCGCTGTTACACAATAAAATAACTTGCGAGTCTGCGCCGTGCTCAGCTTGCGAGAGTAAATCTGCCGCTATAAATTCTGGGTTTGCACGCTCATCTGCAATCACTAATACTTCAGAGGGGCCTGCTGGCATATCGATTGCCATACCAGGAATTGTTTGCGCAACAAGCTGTTTGGCCATCGTTACAAAGCTATTACCTGGGCCAAAAATTTTGTTCACTTTAGGCACTGATTCAGTTCCGTAGGCCATTGCGGCAATTGCACCTGCGCCACCACTTTCAATTAAAGTTGTAATGCCACATAACTTAGCTGCATATAATATCGCAGGGTTAATGCTTTCATCACCTTGCACAGGGGTTGCAAGTACGACTGTTTTAGCACCACTTAATTGTGCAAGTACACCTTGCATAATAACCGATGATGGCAGTGGAGCACTGCCACCAGGTACATAAATACCCACAGCTTCGATGGCCTGATATTTCAGTTCACATTCAACGCCAGGTTGGGTTGATAACTTAATATCTTTAGGCAATTGCGCTTCGTGAAAACGTTTAACGTTTGCATAAGCGGTGTCAATTGCGTATTTAAGCTCTGCGCTTAGTGCTTGCTCTGATGCGTTTATTTCATCAAGCGGTACACGTAAACGAGGGTTAGCTCTATTATCAAACTTTTTAGCCATATCAAGTAAGGCTTTATCACCTTGCTCTTTCACATCGCTCATAATTGTTTGGCATATAGCTTCAACCTTGGCGCTGGCAGAAACCGCAGGGCGCATTAGCGCCGCTGCTTGTACTTGTGAAGATTCCTCATTCCAACGAAGCATGGTACTTACTCCATCATTTTTTCAATTGGCATTACTAAAATAGAGTTAGCGCCTAAGGCTTTAAGCTGCTCCATTGTTTCCCAAAATAATGTTTCGCTGCTTACCATGTGAAGCGCTACGTACTCTTCGTTACCAGCAAGTGCAAGTAGAGTAGGTTGGCCAGAGCCTGGTAAAATTTCGCAAATTTCATCAAGTTTAGTTTTTGGCGCGTGTAGCATAATGTATTTGCTTTCTTTAGCTTGTTTAACACCACGAAGGCGCGGCATAAGCTTATTGATTAGCGCTAGTTTGTCTTCATCTTGCAGGTCTTTATTTTGAATTAAACACGCGTTTGATTCTAAAATTGTATCGCCTTGAATCAAGCCGTTCGCTTCAAGCGTTGCACCGGTAGAAACTAAATCACAAATTGCATCTGAAAGACCGGCACGTGGGGCTACTTCTACTGAGCCTGTAAGCATTACAGTGCTTGCATTAATGCCTTCGCGCTTTAACCATTGCGTTAATATTTCTGGGTAGGTTGTTGCAATACGTTTGCCTTCAAACCAGCTTTTATCACGTGGGCCAAGCTCTTGTGGCCATGCAAGTGCAAGGCGGCAGTAACCAAAATCTAGTTTTGCTAGTTTGCTAACTTCGCTTGGTACACCTTGGCGTTCGCGTTCGGCTTGTACTTCTACTAGTACGTTTTCGCCAACAATACCTAAATCACAAACACCGTCCATTACTAAGCCCGGAATATCGTCATCGCGCACACGAAGTACGTCAATTGGCATATTGGTTGAGTGTGCAATTAAGCGTTGCTCACGTAGGTTTAATTTAACACCTAGTTGCTTTAGTAAATCTTGACAATCTTTAGACAGGCGACCGCCTTTTTGGATGGCGATACGTAGACGATTAGTGTTACTCATTATTCATTTTCCTTTAATTTAAAAACTAAAAACCCCGAGGGGAACCTCAGGGCGAAAATGAATCAATGTGTTTTGAATCGCCAGAGGTTCCTTTTAGGAATAACCTCTCAGCGAAAGACCTGACAGGTTATTCCGGTGAATGGTGGTGATGATGTACTGTTGTCAGGTTTAAGCGCATTTTTGTATCCTATTTTGCCTACCGCTATTTAGTGAGCGTTAAGCTTTAATCTGTTTCAATAAATTTCGCATTCATAAAAACATAAACGGCCTAGCCAAGGCAAGTTTTTTTTTACCAAATTAAAGCATATCTTATAACTGCCGATAATATTGAGAGCTAAACAGTGTTTTTAGTTGTTTTAATGTTTAAATTGTAGGCAAATTGGGCTTTGTTGGTCAATTTATCTAATTTTTAATAAACAGGTTTAGGAGGGGAGTATGGATATAATGATCCCTTTTTTAGGGAAAATTTCACGGTTAGAGCTTGAGCCTAAAAGTACATTTCATATTGCAGGTGTGCAAAATATGCCGCAAGCGCAAAAAATTAAGCTTGAAAATGAAAAAAAACAGACGCTCAACAAAAAAAGATTAGCGCAGGCGCAGGGCAAAAAAAGTGCAAGTGCAGCTAATGAAAAAGCAATCACCGTAGATGATGAAGGGAATAAACATTTAGATACATGGGCATGAGCTAAACCCTTAATAGTAAAAAGCCACGTACAACTTTTTACTATTAAGGATGTGCTTGCTAGCGTTTTTTAGCTTTAATAATGTAAAAGCTAAATATAACAGCTACGGTAAGTTGCGCTATAAAGCCTTGCCACGTAGATTTTAAACCCAGTAGTGCAATATCAAAGTTTATCGGCATTGAACTAATTGCGACTAAATCAGCCTCTTGTAATGCAATGACAGCTTTACCCATTAATACAAAGGCAAGTGCAAATAATAAATACGTTGTATACGCAAAAAACTTAGCAATAGGTAACTTAATCGAATATTTAACTAACACCCATGCAATAAGCGCTAATAAAACCACACCCAATGCAAAGCCCATCGCAACCGATGAATACTGTGCTTGCGAGCTTTGCGTTAATAACGACTGATAAAATAATACCGTCTCGAACACTTCACGATATACCGCTATAAACGAGAGGCCCGCTAGCCCCCACAGTGTGCCAGACTCTAAACGCGTATTAATATTTTGCTGAATATATGCCTGCCACTGCTGAGCACTGGTTTTACTGTGTATCCATACCCCAACATATAGCAAAATAATAGCTGCAAATAGGGCGCCTATCCCTTCCATTACTTCGCGGCTGGCACCACTTATTTGTATTAATGTTTGCGCTGCCGCCCATGTTAAGCCACCTGCTATGAGGGCCATTACCCAGCCAATATGAACGTATTTAAGCGCATCTTGGCGTTTGGTTTTTATAAGCACCGTCATTAGCGCTATAACAACTAATAGTGCCTCTAGGCCCTCGCGTAGCAAAATAACTAAACTGGCTGATAGCAAGGCGCCATCACTGAGTGTGGTGTCATTAAGTAGGTTGTTTGCTTTTGTTAATTGTGTAAGTACAGCGTTAACTTGCGCACTGACAAGCTCGGTGTTTTTTTCATTTTTGAATGTGTTACGTAAGTTCATCAATTGTACTTCAATGCTTTTACGCAAGCTTTCATCGTATGCATTTAAGTTATTTTCTATCAGCTCAAAACCATCTAAATAGGCACTGATAGCCAGTTCGCTGGCTTTTGCATATTCACCATTAGCATGTGCATTTTGCGCTGCAATAAGTTGCGAGCGTGCAACGCTAAGTGGCTCAGCTTTGTTTTTAAATAAGTGTTCTGGATTACCGCGCAGCCACTTAATAAATTGAACTTGGGCAGGGGATTTATTTTGTGAAAGCTGCGCAGGGTTAAGATTAATGATGTCTGAAGTGCTGATTGTCTGGTTATTGTGTTGCGGCTTAGTTATATCTTGAAAAGCTAAACTGCCTACATAAAAGGCGAGTGACCAACGTTGTTGCTCATTAAATTGGCTAAAAGCAACCATTGGCGTATCGTCTATGCCATTGGATACAGCTTCATATAATCCCATAATTGTGCGATTTGTGGCTCGCTCTTTATCCGTAAAGTTGGTGGGCTGTGGTATTAAACCTTTAGCAAGTGGTCCATCACCTTGTCCATTTATGCCATGGCACATAGAGCAGTTTTCTGCAAAAAGTGCCTTTGTTTGTTTTAGGGGTAATAAAGATGTAGGCAAAGAAAGCTGTGGCATAAATTCAAGCAAAGACTCCCTAAGCTTTGAGCTCGCAGCACGAACACTCTGTACGCTTTGTTTATTTATAATGGCGTTATGTAAGGCGCCAGCTTGTATATTTATATGACTGTATTGATTATTAGCACTGCTTAACTGAGTGGCTAGCGTGCTTATTAAATTTGCAAACTCAGACATTTCTTGAAATTCGTCTTTACTGACTACCTCGCCTTTTTGCACCGCGCCAACGTAATCAACCCCTACGTACTCTGCAAGTTGTGATATTTGTTTAATCTTAGCTTGCTCAGCAGGCGTTGAGGCAAAAGCAGAAAAACATAAAAAAGTGAGTAAGAACAAAGGAAAGAGAAAAACGTGGCGACGTGTAATGCCATAAAATAACGAAAAAACACTGGTATACTTACTGGACATAATTAGCCCTATAAAAAACATTTAAAATTAAAACTATTTTTATTACGCTTAAAATAAATAAAACCGTGCTAAAAATAATCCCCCATAAATAACTAACCCGCAGTGAATAGACTGCGGGTTTAATAAAGAAAACTTAGTGACTTTGCTCGGCAGATTTAATACTACTTTGAATGAGAGGCGAGATAGTTAAACCTTGCACAATAATAGAAAATATAACCACAACATAGGTCACAATAACGATTAAATCATGCAGATCACTGCCTGATATAAATACTTGATCACGAGGAATAGCTGCAGCCATAGCTAATGCTAAACCGCCACGTAAACCACCCCAAGTTAAAATTTTAACGCTGTGTTTGTCGTAGTTTTTAAAGCGCTTAAATATTACAAATGGTGCACCAACACTAATAAAACGTGCTAATAAAATAGCAGGTATCATAACAAGGCCTAAGCCAATTTCACCCATTGTTACTGGCATAGTGACAATCAGCATACCAATAATCAAAAATAACAAAGCGTTTAAAAAGCTGTCGGTGGCGTGCCAAAAGTCTTTAATATAGCGCGTGTTTTCAGGCCCTGTGCGCTCGGTTGCTTTTGCGCGAGTAATATTACCTAAAATAATACCACTGGTTACCATGGCAAGCGCGCCTGATATTTCCCATACATTGGCAGCGGCAAAACCCGCAGTTGGAATGGTTAAGGTTATTAATAGGCGTATATTTACATCTTTACAGTTAATAATTAAAAAGTGACCCACAAGGGCCATTGCTAAGCCAAACACGATCCCACCTATGGCATCAACAAAAAACAGCTCTGCAATGTCGGCTGGGTTGGCATCGGTGCCAAAAAATGCAACAGAAAACAGCGTAGTAAAAATTACCAAACCAATACCATCGTTAAATAAAGACTCGCCTTCTACCTGTACCGAAATACCTTCAGGGGCGCGTAATTGTTTAATAATTGCCAGTACAGCAATTGGATCGGTTGGGCTTATTAAGGCGCCAAAAAGTAAACAATAAATAAAAGGGACGGGCCAGCCGAGTGCGGCAAAAATATAAAAACTTAAATAGCCAATTAAAAAAGTAGAGACTACGGTAGAGAACAAAACTAAAGCGGTTATTTCCCATCGTTGTTTACGCAGTGCCAACAGGTTAATTTCTAAAGCACCTGCAAATAACAAAAATCCAAGCATGCCTTTTAAAAGCAATTCATTAAAATTAATACTGGCTACAACTTGCGTCATTTCTAATGCAGTTGTATCGCCTAATAACTTAACTGAAATAATTAATAACAACGATATAACAACCGAGCCCGTTGTTATAGCAATCGTTGTTTGCATTTTAAGAACATACTGGTTTGCATAAGCAATAAAAATTGCGATAGCAGAGAGAAAACAAATGAGATACCAAGCATTCATTGGCTAACCTTAAATTTATTTTAGAGAACAAAAAAGAGCGAATTAAACGAGCCGTATATTACTCCTGTGACTAGGCTGTGTCACAGTATTTATGGGGCTTTTAGCACTTTTTTTATGTCTTTAGGAGACATATAGTTAATGCAAATTTACTGGTGTTATTGCTTGTAATGAGGAGATTAATACAAAGTTGCCTAGGCAACATAATGGCTGATTACTGCCGTTAATTAAATAAAGTAAACGTAGCTATTGTGCACGGCTAATAGTGTAATTTAGTGTAAATATATGTATACAATTTGTATCTGTTTAAAGTTTTACTGATTTTGTGTGTTTTTTAACCTACTGTAATTTCTATTGTTCTTACGTTTCCTAATACTTTACTTGTAAATTAAATGTTTAATTTTCATAACTCAAATTTGTAACATAAGCTTGATCCTTAATCGGGTACAAGTAGTTCCGGTTAATACAAATCCACTACAAACTAAATATTTTGACGGAGCGTAAACGTGAATTTATCAAAAATCACATTAGCAACTTTTGCTGCTTTAACCTTGGTTCAAGCAACAGATGCAGTAGCTGCGAACAAGAAATATCTAAATCAACAAACGGCTTTAAATAACATGATGCAATCAAATTCAGCATCCATTTTATCTACTAGCCCTAAAGACTTGATTGGGTTAAGTGTAAGGAACGAGTTAGTTGTATTAAAAGAGTTTATAAGTAATAACGGTGAAGTAACTCGCCGTTATCAGCAAACATATCAAGGTTTACCAGTAATTGGTGACACTTTAAGCCTTACATTTAAAAATGGCATGCTTAAAAAAGCCCATGGCGCTGCGGTGTACGATATTGAAGGCGATATAAACGATGTAAGCGCTAAATTATCTGTAAAACAAGCCATGCTTCAAAGCCAAAATGTAGGTATAGCTGCAAAAACTAAAGGTTTAAAAAAACACAATGAGAAATCAAGGTTAGCGATTTGGGTTGATCAACAAAGTAAGGCGCATTTGGTGTATGAAGTATCGTATGTAACCTACGGCAAATCGCCATCACGCCCTTATCAAATAATCGATGCTAATACCGGTGAGGTTTTGCTCAGCTACGATAACTTACAACATGCTGATGCTACGGGACCAGGAGGGAATCTCAAAGCAGGTAAATACATCTACGGTACTGACTTTAGCAACCTAGATGTGTCTCAATCTGGTAACACCTGTGTTATGGATAATGCCAATGTAAGAACTATAAATCTCAATGGCGGCACAAGTGGCTCTGCTGCCCATTCATTTACCTGCCCAGAGAATACAGTAAAAGAGATAAATGGGGCTTATTCGCCGCTTAACGATGCTCATTATTTTGGTAACGTTATTTTTAATATGTATAACGACTGGGTGGGGTCGCCACCGCTAAGTTTTCAGTTAAAAATGCGCGTACATTATTCAAGTAATTATGAAAATGCATTTTGGGATGGCAGCGCAATGACCTTTGGCGATGGGCAAAGCACTTTTTACCCACTCGTAAGCCTTGATGTATCGGCGCATGAGGTAAGCCATGGCTTTACCGAACAGAATTCTGGCTTAATTTACAGCGATAAGTCTGGTGGCTTAAATGAAGCTTTTTCTGATATGGCTGGTGAAGCGGCTGAGTATTACATGAAAGGCACTAACGATTGGTTAGTCGGGCAAGATATTTTTAAAGGCAATGGCGCGCTTCGCTATATGAATAACCCATCACAGGATGGACGCTCTATAGATAATCAAGGTAGTTATACCTCTGGTATGGATGTGCACTATAGCTCGGGTGTATTTAACAAAGCATTTTATAACCTTGCTACTACATCCGGCTGGGATACTAAAAAAGCATTTGTAGTTATGGCACGAGCGAATCAGCTTTATTGGAGTGCGAGTACAAATTGGGATTTAGCTGGTAACGGCGTTATGGACGCTGCGTGTGACTTAAATTACAACCCAAGCGATGTACAAGCTGCATTGGCCGCAGTGGGAGTTAGTTCAAACCTAAGTGCAGGGAGCGATTGCTCGAGCACACCTGTGCCTACGGATGAGGCGTTAACAAATAAAGTAGCACGTACGGGGATCAGCGGCTCTGCAAAAGCGCAGATGTTTTTTACACTCGATGTACCAGCGGGGGCAACAGATCTTGAGTTTAATACCGCTGGTGGCTCGGGCGATGCAGACTTATATGTAATGTTTGGAAGTAAACCCACACTGAATACGTATGACTGTAAAAGTACCACCTCTTCAAGCACCGAAAACTGCAGTATTTCGAACGTTCAAGCAGGCACCTACTATGTAATGGTAGAAGCATGGAATGCTATAGCTGATGTATCGCTTACTGGGAGTTTTAACAATTCAACAGGAGGCGTAACACCGATTAACAGAACCGAGTCTAATATTAGTGTTTCAACTAATAGCTGGGCTCGATTTACTCAAGACTTAGGAGCGGGCTATAGTAATTTAACCGTTACTATTTCTGGTGGAAGTGGCGATGCCGATCTTTATATAAATTATGGTTCGGCGTCGAGTACGTCAACTTATTTGTGTAGACCTTATAAAAATGGCAACAGTGAAACGTGTTCGTTTGATAACCCACAGTCAGGTACATGGTACCTAGATTTAAGAGGGTACAGTAATGCAAGCGGAGTAACACTGAGTGTGTCTGCTAATTAAACATTGATACCAGGGGCCTAGTGCCCCTTTTTAATTTTATGGATACCAGTATTGCCAATTATAAGGAATACCAATGAAACCTTTTAAACTACTAAGTGCGCTGAGCTTATTTACTACAATGGGCGTTGTAGCACAAAGTGAAACAAACAAAGTGTGGGTAAGCATAGATTCAACTGCAGCGGAACATTATGAGTATACCCAGCATGGGTTAGTGCAAAGATTGCCCTTTGCACAGCGCTCAACAAGTGCGCTTGAAAATATAGATTTGGTGTATATACCAGCTGATCAGGTAAATAATCTAAGCGAATTTATGCACCACAATTATAATCGGTGCGGTGGGTTTGTAGCACATGATTCATGGCAAGAGGCGAGCAGTTACGCAACACAATTAGCCACGGCGCATACTATACAAAATACATTAGCATTTAGTTATTCTATTGATAACGAACAAACAGTACAAAATTTAATGTCATCAATTAGCACCGTTAACCTCGATAGTACTGTTAACTCTTTAACCAGTTTTAATAATCGTTATTACACCTCACAAACAGGGATAGATGCTGCAAATTGGTTAAAAACACATTGGCAACAAATAGCGCAAAGTCGCAGTGATATTAGCATTGCAACTTACCCGCATAATTGGGCGCAATCGTCGGTTATAGTGACAATTGAAGGCAATGAAAAAGCAGATGAAATCGTTATTATTGGTGGCCACCTTGATTCGATAAATCAGTCAAACCCAAGCAATGGACGTTCACCCGGTGCTGATGATAACGCCTCAGGCATTGCTGTGCTATCAGAGGCGCTGCGCGCGATTGTACAAACTAATTACAAACCACAGCGTACGATTCAAATTATGGCGTTTGCAGCGGAAGAAGTCGGCCTTAGAGGTTCAAGTGATATTGCAAGCAGCTACCAATCGCAGGGTAAAAATGTAGTGGGCATGGTGCAGTTTGATATGACAGGCAATAATGGCAGCATTGAAGATATAGTCATGATGACTGATTATACTAACAATGCACAAAATCAGTTTTTAGCAGCGCTTTTAGATACCTACTTACCGCAATTAGATTATGGATTTGATCAGTGTGGTTATGGTTGTTCTGATCATGCGTCATGGTATCAGCAAGGGTTTGCAGCCTCTATGCCTTTTGAATCAAAAATGGGCGATATAAACCCGCTTATTCACACCCAAAACGATAACCAGTTTGATACTCAACATGCCAGTAAATTCGCCAAGTTGGCAGTAAGTTATGTTGCCGAAATGGCAAAAAATGCCGGCGATACTGCGCCCCCTACTAATAACCAATTAACCAATGGGCAAACACTCAGAGGGATCACAGGGGTTGCAAAAGAGCAGTTTATTTACACATTAGCTGTGCCACAAAGTGCGAGCAATTTAAATTTTATTACGACTGGCGGCACAGGCGATGCAGACTTATATGTACGCTACAATCAAGCACCTACACTGAACGATTATGATTGTAAAAGCACTACCTCAAGTAGTAATGAACGTTGCGATATTAACCCCTCTAGTGAAGGAGTTTACTATGTGATGGTACACGCATGGAATGCGATAGAAAATGTATCCCTAACCGGAAGTTACAATGAAGGGGGGAGTATTGAGCCTATCAATCGGAGCATTACAAACATAAATGTTTCTGCTGGGAGCTGGCAGCGCTTTAGCCAAAGTTTAAATACGCAGTACGCATCATTAGATATAACAATGTCTGGTGGCAGTGGCGATGCTGATTTATATGTAAACTTTGGCACTCCTTCTAGTGATTCTGAGTACTTGTGCAGGCCATATAAAAATGGCAATAGCGAAACCTGCTCGTTTTCCGCGCCACAAACAGGTAATTGGTATATCGATTTAAAAGGGTATAGCAATGCCAGCAATGTCACGTTATCTATAAATGCACAATAACGTGTAAAGGGGTGTGAGCCCCTTTACAAAATTCTAATTTCAATTGGCTTGCCCTTATAGCCAGGCTTACGTAAAATCTTGCTATTATTTTTTGTAAAGTGACTGGTATTATCAAACAGCTGTTTAGTGCAACCGGGCCGTTAGCGTTATCTTTAGATGGATACACGCCACGCCAACCTCAAATTGATATGGCCGTTGCCGTTAACGATGCATTAAAAAATAGCACGCAGTTAGTGGTTGAAGCGGGCACTGGTACAGGCAAAACGTTTGCCTATTTAGCGCCTGCCCTTAAATCTAAGGGTAAAACAATTATCTCAACAGGCTCTAAGGCCTTGCAAGAGCAGTTATACCACCGCGATTTACCTCAGCTAGTAAAAGCACTTAATGCATCTAAAAAAACCGCATTGTTAAAAGGGCGCGCTAATTATCTGTGTACTTATAGGCTAAACCAACATGTAGCACATGTACCAACAGACGATCCTGATGTAATGCATCAACTTGCTATGGTTGCAAAATTTGCCAGTGAAACACACTCGGGTGATTTAGCTGATTGTATTGGTATTGAAGAAGACGCCAAGGTACTGCCCTATGTTAATTCGACAGCCGATAATTGTTTAGGCAAAGAGTGTCCAGACTTTCAATCATGTTATATACGCAAAGCGCGTTTAAATGCAGCCGAAGCGGATGTAGTGGTTATAAACCATCATTTATTTTTTGCTGATATGGCAGTAAAAGACTCCGGTTTTGCCGAACTTATGCCCACCGCCGACGCTTATATTTTTGACGAAGCACACCAGCTTAGCGAAATTGCCAGTGACTACTTTGGTGAAAGTATTAGCACTAAAAAGCTGGTGGATTTAATTAACGATTTACGCGCTATTTACCGTGCAGAAATTCCCGATATGCTGCAGCTTGGCAAAAGCCTTAATAAGCTAGAAACCAGTGTGGCTGATTTACGTTTACAGTTTGGTGTAGATGGTAGCCGAGGAGATTGGCGCGAAAAGCTCAGCGATAAATTAATTTGCGCAGCGCTGCATCGGGTGATTAGCGATTTAGACTTTGTTTATCAGGTATTAAAACTGTGCCTAGAGCGCAGTGATAAAATAGAGCATCCGTTTGAGCGAACATTAGCGTTTAAAGGTCAGTTAGAGCGTGTTTTTGATACCGCACAAACGGGCTTTAGCTATTGGTACGAAACCACGCGGCGCTATTTAACGGTTAATATTACGCCACTTAATGTCTCTGCTAAATTTGCTCAAATGATGAAAGACACCGGCGCAGGGTTTGTATTTACCTCAGCCACGTTATCGGTTGATAATAAGCTCGATCACTTTAATGCAAGCTTAGGTATTACTCCTGCGCAAAGTATGATGGTTGATAGCCCCTTTGATTACCCTAATCAGGCGCTTTTATGCTTGCCACGATATTTGCCTGAATCGCACGCAGAGAACATGCCTCATGCAATTATAAAATTAACCCTAGAGCTGATTAAATCGGCTAAAGGACGTTGCTTTGTGCTGTTTACAAGTTACCGAATGATGCATTTGGTGGCTGAGGGGTTAACCACACAAATGGACTACCCAGTTTATATGCAAGGGCAAATGTCTAAGCGTATAATACTGGAAAAATTTACGCGCCATGGTAATGCGGTATTGTTAGGTACTGCCTCGTTCTGGGAAGGGGTTGATGTACGTGGTAGCACGCTAAGCTGTGTTATTATCGACAAGTTACCTTTTGCAGCACCGGATGACCCATTACTGCAAGCCAAAATGCAAGATTGCCAAATGCAAGGCAAAGACCCGTTTGCTCATATACAGTTACCGCAAGCTGTTATTGCGCTCAAGCAGGGCGTGGGGCGTTTAATACGAGATAACAAAGATAAAGGCGTGCTGGTTATTTGCGACAACCGATTAGTAACGCGCCAATATGGCCAAGTATTTTTAAAAAGCTTACCGCCGATGCGTCGCACGCGAAGCTTAGAAGATGCAAACACATTTTTAAAACACATTAACTAGAGTACTAAAATGATTAAAAGTAATATTCTTGCCCTAGATGCCTCAACCGAAGCGTTATCTTTAGTTTTACACTTTGAGGGCCAAACATTTCATCATTTTGAAGAATGTCCACAGCAACATAGTCAAAAAATACTCCCTTTAGTTGATGAGCTTCTTAATAAAGCACAGTGTAAATTAAAAGACTTAGACGTTATTGGCTTTGGCCAAGGGCCAGGTAGCTTTACCGGTGTACGCATTAGTGTTGCTATTGCACAAGGGTTAGCTTATTCAGCCAATTTACCATTAGTGGGCGTATCAACCTTGGCAATTATGGCCCAGCAAGCGTACGAGCAAACGCAGGCACCAGTAGTGTATTCAGCTATAGATGCGCGTATGGGAGAAATTTATTTTGCCCAATACCAGGTAAATAATGCACGCATGGAGTTGGTAAATGAAGAGTGTGTTATAAAACCAGAGTTATTAAGCAAAGAGCATATAAACAGTGAAGAGTTACATGCGATTGCCGTTGGCACTGGATTTAAAAGTTACCCTGATGCACTTAAAAACGTTAGCAATATAACCATAAATACAGCCATTACTTTGCCAGATGCTCGCTATATGCTTAGCCATGTAGATACGGCCTTTTTAAAGGGCGAGGTTGTTAAAGCAAGCGATGCGCAACCTAAATATGTGCGCGATACAGTAACATGGAAAAAACTACCGGGTCGCGAATAGGCACAAGAGTTGCAAATTGGGTGTTTTTAAATCATAATTTTTAATATGTTTATTGTTGGAAGTTATCTATGACTTTGCCAATTGGTGCTGGTTTTTTTACTGGGGATATTCCTGCAAAGGTTACCTCAACAAAAATTATACCCTCTAAACCACAAGGTTTAGCGGATGATAGCGCCAGTCAAAAAACAAACACAGATTATGTAAAAAGTAGTAAAGCGGGTGTAGAGCTTGCTAATCAATACTTTAGTCAAAGCACTAGTAACGCAAAGTACAGCCAAACTATTTATGACCAACCAAGCCCAACGGTGAGTAAAGCAATTTCAACATATACTGAATTTGCAAATTTAGAGCGTCGCGCCGAAGTACAAGATTTAATAGGCGTCGATATATACGCTTAGCCCCCGTAACAGTAAAAAATAAAAAGCCCGAACACATGTTCGGGCTTTTTCGTAAGCTTATGGCTACTGTTTAATAAAGCCAATTAGTTTATCGGCAATATCTGTATTATTTTGAGCACCGTTAAAGTGTTCACTGCCTTTACCGTAGGCAAATACTTGTACATCTACAGCGGTGTGTCCGCCTGTTGTCCAACCAGTAAAGCTGGCGTCACTAATAATACTTTTAATGGCTAAATTAAGCGCTGTTTCGCCCATTTTTTTCGCTTGTTCAAGTTTTACTTTATTAGCCGGTGTGTATTCAATACCTGTGTTGGCGCGCCAAATAGGCTCTAGGTCATCAGCAGCGAGTAATTGCTTTGTTAGCTCAACGGCTGTAGCTTTAACACCTTTAATAACTTCCGTATCCCACTTATATTGTCCGTGCGCACCGAGGGTTAACCCACCAGTTGAATGATCTGCAGTAACCACTAATAAAGTATCAGGGTTTTTATCAATATAGGCTTTTGCTTTTTCAATCGACTGTGCAAAGTCATCCATTTCGGCCATGGCACAGGCTACATCGTTAGCATGTCCACACCAATCAATTTGGCTGCCTTCAATCATGACAAAAAAGCCGTCTTTATTTTGGCCGTCGAGTAAATCAAATGCTTTAGCTGTTAGTTGCGTTAAGAGGTTTGAATTAGCATCAAGTGCAAATGGCAGGCCCATTGGGGCGTATAAGCCAAGTGCCGGTACTTGTGTGATCTGACCAAGGTTTTTTATATCATCGCTATATTGATAACCAGCTGCTTTAAATTCATCAACGAGGTTACGGTCTTCTCTAATAAAATACTGCGTACCGCCGCCTAGCATTAAATCAACAGGGAGTTTACCGGCAATTTTGTTATCTATGTACTCATTAGCAATCGCATCGTAATTTCGACGTGATTCGTTATGTGTAGCAAAACTAGCTGGGGTGGCATGGTTAATTTGCGAGGTCGCCACTAATGCCGTTGTCATATCGCGTTCTTTTGCTATTTCTAGCATGGTTTTAACGGGCTTTTTTTCAGTATCGACAGCAATAGCACCATTATAACTTTTGTGGCCGCTACTCAGTGCGGTTGCACCTGCAGCACTGTCGGTAACATAAGTGTGATCGTCAGGGTAAGTACGCGCCATGCCTGTTAAAATAGTATCAAATACGGTTGTTTCGATCTGCTTGGTGGTTGGATCATCTTTAAAATAACGATAAGCGGTTGTATAGGCAGGACCCATCCCGTCACCAATCATATAAATTACATTTTTAGGTGCATCGCTTGCATAAACACTGGTAGATGCACATAAAAGCGCTAATAAGCTAAGTTGGTTTTTCATTTTTATCCCTATGAATGTGCTGTTTAAATAGCACCACAATTGTATATGGTTACGGCGTGTTGAATTTGCAGCATAAATACCAAACATGCGCTGCCCAAAAATTCTTTCTAAGGCGATTAAGTTTTTGCTAGGTTTTTACTCCGCCCACAAGGTTACAAACCTCGTACCAGGATTTAACCGCCCGTAGATTGAACAAGTTTCAATCCACAAAGTTCAATACGCCTTCGTATAATAATGAAATGAAGTAAGAATAAAAAGCAAAGTATATAAACAGGTTTGGCTGATTGTCACTAAAACAATACAGCCATTTTTTTAGCTTATGTTAATTATAGTGTAATGAATATAGTGGTATACATTACTTACCTGAAGAGTATTTAAGCTCTGTTTGTAATTATTTATTGAATTAATGAAACTTGAGATAGTTTAAGTTATTGAAATTAAATACATAATTAAAGTTAGAAAGTTAACCTTACAAATCAAGAGGTCTTTATAAATATAAAAAATATAAAAACTTTTGGTATTAGAGGTCTGACAACTAGTATGTTATAAATAATGTCGCACGTTAAAAAGAGGTGTCTGTTGCAGCCATTTGAAATAAAAACAAGAAATATAACATTGCGTGGCTTACAAAAAGGCACTGGCGATGAGCTGGTTATAGCCTTGCATGGGTGGCTAGATAACAGTAATAGTTTTACACCTATGCTAGATAAAGTTAACCCGCAGCATACTTGGTATTGTGTTGAGTTTGCTGGGCATGGGCTATCTGATTGGCGCGCACAGGACGCTCATTATTATTTTGTTGATTATATTGACGATGTGTACCAACTTATAAAGAGCTTAGGGGCAAAAAAGGTACATTTAGTCGGCCATTCAATGGGCGCAATGGTGGTAGGTTTATTTGCAAGTTGTTTTAGTGAGTATGTGTATTCAGTTACCTTTATTGAAGGGATTGGCTGTGTTACAACCCCCAGTGATGAAGTATGTGAGCAATTAAAAGGGGCAATACTGAACAGAGAGCGCGCCTACAACAAAAAAAAGCGCGTTTATAAATCGCAATCAGCGATTATCGAAGCGCGTGCAAATACAACAGATTTAAATAACGAACTGATCACCTTATTGATGAGTCGTAATATTAAGCAAAGTGAACTAGGGTATGTGTTAACAACAGACCCTAAGCTTAAAAATCACTCAGGTTTTAGGTTTGATGAAGCGCAATGTATTGGTGCAATAAAGCAATTAATTGCACCAAGCCAATTAATTTTAGGTAACCAAGGTTATTCGTTTGTAAAACAAAATTTGGCCAAGTATATTAGCTATTACAACAACTTGAAGGTAATTAATGTAGATGGCGGGCATCATTGCCATATGCAAAGCAGTGGGTTATGTTTTGAGCATATTCAAGCCTTTATGCTGCAAAATGGTGCATGTTAATTGTAAATTAGCGCCAAATGTGGGATTATTCCTGCATTAGAGTATTTGCTCAATTGTTAAAGTGCCTTACTTAGATTAAGGTTAATAAAAATATAATTATAAACAGGGGCTAAGAGTGGAAAAAATCTGGCTTAAGCGCTACCCAGAAGGTATGCCTGAAACAATCGATCCTGAGCATTACAACTCGTTACTCGAAGTGTTCGAAAAAAGTTTTACCGATTACAAAGATTTACCTGCATTTACGAATATGGGTAAAACATTATCGTATGATGAAATAGATACAGCGACACAACGTGTTGCCTCGTATATTCAAAATGATTTAGGTCTTAAAAAAGGCGACAAAGTTGCCGTAATGATGCCTAACTTGTTACAAACGCCTATCGCTATTTTAGGTATTTTACGTGCAGGGTGTGTGGTGGTTAACGTAAACCCACTTTACACAGTACGAGAGCTTGAGCATCAATTGAAAGACTCTGACGCGTCAGCTATTTTTATATTGGCTAACTTTGCAGACACGCTTGAAAAAGCACTTGCAAAAACGGATGTAAAACACATTGTTGTTACCCAAGTGGGCGACATGGTGGGTGGTATTAAAAAGCATATCGTTAATTTTGTGGTTAAATACATAAAAAAAATGGTACCCAGCTACAGCCTACCAAATACAATTAAGTTTTCAGATGTGTTAGCAGGTGACCCTGCAAAGTATACGCGCCCAGAAATGAGCTTATCTGATCTGGCCTTTTTACAATACACGGGTGGTACAACCGGCGTATCTAAAGGGGCGATGTTAAGTCATGGCAACATGGTTGGTAACCTTGAGCAAGTATCGGGCTGTTTAGATAAAGTATTAGACCGTGGTACTGAAGTTGTTGTTACTGCATTACCGCTTTATCATATATTTGCGTTAACGGCTAACTGCTTAACGTTTATGAAATACGGTGGTTTGAATGTATTAATTACAAACCCACGTGATATGCCGGCTTTTGTTAAAGAGCTTAATCAGCATAAATTTACTGCTATTACCGGTGTAAATACCCTGTTTAACGGGTTACTTAATACACCAGGGTTTGCAGAGCTTGATTTTAGTCATTTAAAAATGTCATTAGGTGGCGGTATGGCGGTACAACGTCCTGTAGCTGAAAAATGGCAAAAAGTGACTAATTCTAAATTAATGGAAGGTTACGGTTTAACTGAGTGTGCACCGCTTGTAACTGTAAGCCCGTACGATTTAGAAGCTTATAATGGCTCTATTGGTTTACCTGCTCCTAATACCGAAATTAAGCTAATGCTTGAAAACGGAGAAGAAGCGGCAAAAGGTGAACCCGGTGAGCTATGGGTTAAAGGCCCACAAGTTATGCTAGGTTACTATAACCGCCCAGATGCAACCGCAGAATGTTTGCAAGATGGCTGGTTTGCTACCGGCGATATTGCCACATACGACGATGAAGGTTTCTTCTATATTGTTGACCGCAAAAAAGACATGATCATTGTATCGGGCTTTAATGTGTTCCCAAATGAGATAGAAGAAGTGGTTGCCATGCACGACGGCGTACTAGAAGTCGCGGCTATTGGTATTCCGCACGATGTAAGTGGCGAACAAGTTAAAGTTTTTGTTGTTAAAAAAGACCCTTCTTTAACTGAAAAAGATATAATAAATCACTGTCGTGATAATTTAACTAATTATAAGGTGCCTAAACTCGTTGAGTTTAAGGATGAGTTACCTAAAACAAATGTAGGTAAAATTCTCAGAAGAGCCCTAAAAGATTAGTAAACTATAAAAAAGCCGGCATTAGCCGGCTTTTTTATTGTAGGAGATTAAGTGCAATACCAATTGATCGAAACACAAAATCAACTCAATACCTTTGTTGAGCAAATAAAAAACAAGCCTATTTTAGCCATAGACACAGAGTTTATGCGCCGCCGTACTTTGTACCCTGAAGTTGCACTTATTCAAGTATATGATGGTGAGCATCTTGCCCTTATAGATCCACTTGCCGAACTCTCGTTATTTGAATTTTGGCAAATATTACAAGATCCATCAGTACTGAAAGTGTTGCATTCACCTTCAGAAGATATTGAAGTATTTCAAAAATATGCAGGCTTTGTACCCGCTCCATTGTTTGATACACAATTTGCTCTTCAGCTTTTAGGCGAAGGCAACTGTATGGGCTTTGCACTAATGGTAAAAGAGCTATTAGGTATAGAAATAGACAAAAGTGAATCGCGAACTAATTGGCTACAGCGCCCATTAACTAAAAAGCAGCTCGATTATGCAGCCGCTGATACGTTTCATTTACTGCCTTGTTTCGAACTAATAATTGAGCGTATAAATAAAGCTGAGTTATTTGATATTGTAATAAATGAGAGCGAGTTAATTGCAAATAAACGCGCCTTTCAAACCCCAGATGAGCTGCTTTACAAAGATATAAAAAACGCATGGCAACTAAAACCACACGAGCTCGCGGTATTAAAAGAATTAGCTGTATGGCGTCGTAATAAAGCTATTCGTAAAAATTTAGCGCTTAACTTTGTGCTTAAAGAGCACAACATGACGGAAATTGCTAAACGTGGGCCCTCGAGCTTAAATACGCTAAGACAAATTCCGGGTGTTGAGTCAATGGAAGTAAACCGCTCTGGGGTCGAAATACTAAAGTGTATTGAAAAAGCCAAGGCACTTGCGGTTGATGAGCATCCGCCTGTGCTTAAACGTTTAATTGATTTTCCGGCTTATAAAAAAGTAGCTAAAGATATTAAGCAAAAAATCACTAAAGTGGCAAAAGAGCAGGGTATACCAGAGGATGTAATGGCCTCTAAAAAGCAAATTAATCAGCTTATTAGCTGGAATTGGAAACTCACCGATGAGCAAAAGGTAAATCATATTAAACCTGATTTACTTAATTCTTGGCGCTACAGTTTTGTTAAAGAGGCACTTAAAGAGTGGGATAATTAAACCCACTTTTTAAGCTAACAGGCTATGTTATACCAATTCGCAATAATATTTAATCATTTTTAGGGACTAAACGTGTCGCTATCTGCGTTAAAAAATTCTCATTTAGAACAACTAAATAGCGATTTTTTTGCCTTGCTATCAACACGTTTTTTCATCCTCAAAATAGATCACTTAATTATGCGAATTGGTATTAAAAATCGGGCGCTACGCTGAACGTTAACCGCTTATGGGTAATGGGGTGATCTAGCGCCAAATACTCGGCATGTAAGTGTAACCTGTTGGCTTTTTTACCGTAATGTGTGTCACCAATAATAGGCATATTCAGCCCTAGGTGGTGAGCGCAGTGTACCCTTAACTGGTGAGTGCGTCCTGTTTTAGGGTAGAGCTGTAGACGTGTAATATTGTTTTTACGTTCAAGTACCTGCCATGTAGTAAGTGCGGGTTTGCCGTTTTTATAACAAACAAGCTGGCGTGGCTTATCGTCAAAATCAAGTCGCAATGGAAGCTCTATCTTGCCACTGTCCTTAGGCACAATACCATCAACCAGCGCAATGTAACGTTTATCAATAGTGCGGGCAATAAATTGCTTTTGTAGTGCTTTGTGGGCTCGTTTATTGAGCGCCACCACTAATAAACCTGATGTAGACATATCTAGTCTGTGCACAATTAACGGGCCTGTAGCGTGTGGAAATTGCGTTTGAATACGTAAATACACAGAATCTTCAATATTGACACCTGGTACAGATAAAAACTCGCTGGGTTTATTTACAATAACAATATCTTCGTCTTGATAGACTATCGGCAGCGTTTTACCTTCAGCAGGGTTAACGAGTAGCGGGTTATCTTCTATGCTGAGGCCTTTTAACATGTGCGATAAAATAGGTTGGCACTTACTGTAGCAAGAAGGGTAATAGTTTTTATGTTGGCGTATTGCCGATTTAGGTGCGGCCCCCCACCAAAACTCAGCCATAGCCACTGGCTTTAAATTATTAAGATATGCGTATTGTAATAGCTTGGGCGCAGCGCAATCTCCCGCACCTGATGGCGGAGTATGCTCTGGCAATGCTGCAAATATGGCATTGAGATCTTTAACTTCATGCTCTGCATTTAAAAACTGGTACTGTGCAAACACTCGCTTTTGTAGGTTTTTAGATAAAACTTTACGGCGCTTTTTTAACTGTTTTATTTCGTCGTGTAGGGCATTAAGCGCCTGCTGTTGCTGAGTTATTTTGTCGTGCCAGTGATCTTTTATGCTTTGATAGTGTTTTTTATCTTCTATGCTTTGTTTGGCCAGTTCATTCAAGCTTGCTTGTTGCTCAGGTGTTATTGCTTGGCTTTGCTCAACTGCAAGTGCACTGCGCGCCTTTTTACGTGTTTTTCTATTGGCTTGCATTACGCTTTGTTGAGCGTATAACTGCTGATCAAACGCGGCTTTATCGGCATTTAATGACGCTGTTAATTTATTCAATGTACTTGCATTTTCTAGGGCATGTATTTGCGCATTTATCTCGTTAATTATTTTACTTTCTTTTAAATAACCTACATCTTCCAGTGCCATTGCAGATACATTAGGCACGCATTTTATATCGGTATTTAAATTTTCGAGCTGGCCTGAATACGCCGCTAAAAAGCCAAGTTGTTGTTGCTGGTTTTGTACAACCAGTACACCAAACATTTTGCCATCATTCGTTGCTGTATTACTGCTGTCATTTTCGTTATACGGTAAATGCGTTTCAAGTTGCTGCTGCAATTGTGTTGCGGCTAAAACAGATAACGGATGAGGCTGGTAGTAAAACGGAAACGTAAATTTATCTGGAAGCGGTATAGAATCTACAGAGCAATCAAATAAAGTAAAACAAGAAGCGTGATTTAACATAGCAAAGTAATAGCAGGCATAAAGCAAAGTAATAGGTCCATAATAACATATTCACTTAAGGGGTACTTGCTTAATCCTCTGCGGTTACTAAACCGCGCTCAGCTAAAAAGCGTACTAATAATAGTGTTAGGTTTTCTCTGCGTGCATTATTTGGCCATACCGCGTAATAACCAAGCGGCTTAAGTTGCCAGTTAGGTAAAATGTGAATGAACTCTTCTCGTGCTAATTGTTTTTTTACTAGGTTTTCGGGCAATATGCCAAGACCCAAGTTTTCAGATACAAAGTGACTTATTGCAAGCGCACTATTTACATTTACGCGCGACTTTTCACAAATACACACCACTTCGCCATTTGGAGAGGTAAAATCTACAGTGCTGCCGCGCATACTAAAATGAACCCAATCCCACTGTTTTAAATCGTTTGGGTGCGTAGGGGGTTGATGTTTACTCGCGTACTTACTTGAGGCAACTAAAAAGCGTTTACTCTCTCCAATTTTACGCGCCATGAGTGAGCTGTCTTCTAGCCAGCCAACTCGAATACTTAAATCGAGTCCTTCATCCATTATATTTATTACTTGGTCTGTGTAATTAAGAGACAAGTTCACTTTTGGGTAGGTTTGCACAAATTCTGCTATCGCGGCTGAAATTTCGGAGCTTGCTAAAAAGGCGGGCAGCGATATTTTTAAAGACCCTATAGGCTCATCACCCACAGAGTTAATTGCCTCTGCGTGTTTTGTTAAGTTTTCTACGTGGGCGTAAAATTTTTCACCTTCAGGGGTAAGCGACAATTTACGGGTTGTTCTATGTAATAAAGTGACGCCTAAAAACTGTTCTAAGTCAGAAACACTATGGCTAACACGTGAAGGTGCTATGCCAAGCTCCTTAGCTGCAATACGAAATGAACCGCCAGCAACCACTTTGGCAAAAATAGCCATGTGTCGTAAATAGTTAATCATTGTTCTGAAAGTCGGAATTGTATTGTGCCGTTATTGTATCTATTCGCTTGTGAATCGAAAAGTTATATTAGCTGCGAATTCAACATTAGCCTTACAGCCCAATAATTTGGTTGTTAAAAAAAACAGGAATAACAATGAACACATTACAAAAAACTATGGTTGCCGCAATTGCTTTAGCGTGTACCACACCTACTTTAGCTAGTGCAGAGGGGTTTTATGGAACTGCACATGTAGGCTATAGTTCGCAAGCAAATGACTCTCAAGCCATTGGTAACAATATTGCCGTAGATAGTGATTTTCCATCTGAATTTGATGCCGGTGAGGGCAGTGTAGGCAGTATTGGTTTAGGTTATCAGTTCAATCCTCAATTTAGAGTAGAGGCGCGTATTAGCTATCATGATACTGTCTATAGCGATACAAAAGTTGGCGTGGGTGCACGCGAAGGTGAGCAGTATGTATTAAAGGGGGATTTAAAAACCACCACTTATACAATTGAAGGCTTTTACGATTTTGATAACAGCACCGCGTTTACGCCTTATATTAAAGCGGGTTTGGGGCTTGCCGATAACAGCTATTCTGCAAAATTAGGTGGTGCAGGCATTAGCGCCTTTGACGCATTCGATGGAAATGTTGATGGCTATTACGATGCGTATGCTGATGACGATTCAACCGAATTTACATGGAATATTGGCGCAGGGGTTAACTATCAAATAGCTAAAACTATGTCGTTATACACTGAGTATCAATACATTGAATTTGGTGATGTGCAAACGGGGCAAGATGCATTTACTGATGGCTTTAAAATTGACAGTGCAGCAAGCCATGAGTTTTTACTTGGTTTACGTGTAAACTTCTAAATTTAAAACACAACACAATGCACCACATACGTGTAGTGAGTGTGCAAAGCAAAAAGCGGCATTTAAAATGCCGCTTTTAGTTGTGCTACTTTTTTTCTTCGTCAGGTAATGTCACGTTGAGCTCAAGTACCGCTAAATCATCTTCGTTTTGGTCAAACTGTACCTGCACTGCATCAGTGTTTACATTTACGTACTTACGGATCACATCTAAAATATCTTGTTTTAATTGTGGTAAGTAATCCGGTGTTCCGCGTTGCGAACGCTCGTGCGCGACAATGATCTGCAATCGCTCTTTTGCTAATGACGCGCTATTTTTCTTTTCTGAGCGGAAGTAGTCAAGTAAAGACACATTAACCTCCAAAAATCCGTTTAAATAAGCCTTTTTTCTCAACATCTAAGAAGCGAAAATCGACTGTTTCACCGAGTAAGCGATTGATTGCATCAGCGTATGCTTGCCCTGCATCTGAATCACCATCAAGTATTACTGGCTGGCCTGAATTAGACGCACTTAATACCGCTTGCGACTCAGGAATAACACCAAGTAAAGGAATCGACAGAATATCTTTAACATCTTCTACCGATAACATTTCACCTTTTTCAACTCGCTCAGGGTTGTAGCGTGTTAATAATAGGTGTTCTTTAATATTTTCTAGGCCTTCTTCAGCACGTTTCGATTTGCTGTGTAAAATACCTAAAATTCTGTCTGAATCTCGAACCGAAGATACTTCAGGGTTTGTTGTTACAATTGCTTCATCAGCAAAGTACATCGCCATCATTGCGCCTGCTTCAATACCTGCAGGTGAATCACACACAATGTAGTCAAAGTCTTCTTTTAGTTCGTTTAAAACGCGCTCTACGCCTTCACGGGTAAGGGCGTCTTTATCACGTGTTTGTGATGCGGGTAGTAAAAATAATTTTTCAACGCGTTTATCTTTAATAAGCGCTTGATTTAGGTTGGCTTCGCCGTTTATTACGTTTACAAAATCGTATACTACGCGGCGCTCACACCCCATAATTAAATCTAGATTACGTAAGCCAATATCAAAATCGATAATAACTGTTTTATAGCCTTTTAAAGCTAAACCGGTGCCTATTGCAGCACTTGATGTTGTTTTACCAACACCGCCTTTACCAGAGGTAACGACAATTACTTTTGCCATGAGATTTATCCTTTAACCAAAGCTGAAATTTCTAATGATTCGTTTTTTTGTTGTATTTGTACTGCATTGCCCCAGTGCTCACCTTGTAATGAGTCGCTGATCCAGTAATTGCCATCAATTGAAACCAATTCGGCTTCGAGCTTTTGGCAATAAATGCAGGCGTCTTTAATCCCTTTTGCACCTGCAATAGCACGACCGCGTAAGGTGCCATAAATATGCACATTACCATCGGCTATTACTTCTGCACCATGGCTAACTGCACCAAGTACAATTAAGTCTCTGTCTTTTGCATA
This sequence comes from Pseudoalteromonas sp. S2893, assembly GCF_005887105.1. NCBI lineage: Bacteria > Pseudomonadati > Pseudomonadota > Gammaproteobacteria > Alteromonadales > Pseudoalteromonadaceae > Pseudoalteromonas > Pseudoalteromonas sp. S2893. The sequence continues at coordinate 106,702 of NZ_PNCY01000009.1, forward strand.
AACTTGCTGCCCTGAGCGTACCGTGCCATTAATTACTTGCGCAGGTAGGTACACGTTTTTTTCAACAATAGAGGTATTTGGCGCCTCTTGTTTAACGGGTGCACTTTTAGCATCTTGCGAGTAATTTAGTACAGAAAGGCCAGCGGCTTTAGCTTGCGTGTGTTGCTCATCTGAGCCATTACAAACACCCACAGCATTAAAGCTCATACGCTCAATGAGAGATTTTAAATGTACAAAATCAAGTGAGCTGTTTTTAATTTCTTCTAAATTAACAACAATAGGCGCTCCTTCAAAAAAACGGGGAGCTTGGGCTATTTTTACATACAACTGTTCTGCTAGAAGGGCGATATCAGTGCTATAAAGATGCAATACTGACAACGTGAAAAGGTTCCCTTTTAGCTCAAAAATTTGTTCCGACATACACGCTCAATTGATTTGTCTGATTAGAAATTAATTTTAGATAAACGTAGGCTGAATAAGGCCTTTAATGAAATTTCTAATCTAATTTTTCTAACTTATTATTACTCTCATGTTATAGTGTGCGGCAATGTTAAGCAAGATTAAATAGGGCCATTATGCTCACTGCGGTATATAAAAGTAAGAAAAAAGCGGATACCTTCTTATTTGTTGAAAAAAGAGATGATTTTAGTAAAGTGCCTGAACCTTTACTGGCTATGTTTGGTCAACCTATTTATGTAATGATTATCAATTTAGCAAAGCGTGATCATTTAGGCGGTGCCGACCTTGAAACAGTAAAAGCAGCCTTAGCTGACCTAGACAAGGGTTACTATTTGCAAATTCCACCGCCGGAAGAAAATTTACTTAGCCAATTACGAAAAGAAAACGGAGTTGATAGTGATTAAAAAGTTAGCCGTAATTTTATGCTCAGTGTGTTTAAGTGGCTCTGTAGTTGCTAAAACGCAGGCCGAATTTCAAACTTATTTAAGTGACTTAAAACAAGAGGCCATTGCTAAAGGGTACGATAGCAAATTAATAGACGATGCATTTGCGACTGCCTCATACAAAGAAAAAGTTGTATCGGCTGATAAAAACCAGCCAGAGGTTAAAGAAACCCTCGAAACCTACTTACCAAAACGTGTACCCCAGTGGAAAATTGATCGTGCACGTAAACTCTACGCAGAAAATAAAGATGTACTTGAACAAGTTGCAAAAGAGTTTGGCGTACAAGCACGCTTTATAGTGGCATTATGGGGCCTTGAAAGTAACTTTGGCACAATACAAGGTGGCCATAATGTTATTTCATCGCTAGTGACGCTTGCCTTTGATGGTCGTCGTGAAGCGCTTTATAAGCGCCAGCTTTGGGCAGCATTAGATATTTTAAAGTCAGGCCATATTACGCTTGATAAATTTAAAGGCTCTTGGGCTGGAGCAATGGGGCAAACTCAGTTTATGCCTACCTCATTTAACGCCTACGCGGTTGATTACAATAACGACGGCCGTAAAGATATTTGGACCACCAAAGAAGATGCATTTGCATCGATTGCCAATTATTTAAAACAAGAAGGTTGGAATGACTCACTAACTTGGGGTCGCCAGGTAAAATTACCTGAAAATTTTGACAGTAAATACGTGCTAAAACGCGGCACTAAAACACGTAAGCAATGGTTAGAATATTGGAACGACTCAGAGCGCTCGCTTGCAGACTGGCAAGCACTGGGTGTACGCAAAGCTGACGGGTCTGACTTACCTAATGTTGATGTACGCGCTGCACTGGTAATGCCTGATGACATTAATGGGCGTATGTACTTAGCGTACGATAACTATAAAGTGTTTATGCACTGGAACCGCTCATATTACTTTGCCACCAGCGTGGGCTATCTATCAGATAGAATTGGTTATCCAAAAATATAATTTATACGCTGTTGTGTGATAAAAAAAAGCCGCTAAGCGGCTTTTTTTATTTGTTTAATCATGTTCTTTTTTAAATATTTTATCTTTTAAATCGATAACCTTGCCAATTCCTGAACCAAGCTTCATTAGCTTGTTAAGCTGCTCTGGGCTTAAGCGTTGTAACTCTGAAGACCACTTAGTAACCGTTTCGAGTAGGTTGTGGATTTCGCCCATTTGCTTTTGTGCATAGCGCTCTTCTTCGTTGTTTGCTTCGTCTAAAAGGTTATCACGCAGCAAACTTAGGGTAGGGTCTATTTCACGCTTTTTACGCTCTTCAAATACGCGATTAGCCATATCCCAAATTTCACCCGCTGGGGCGTAGTATTCTTTACGATCACCAGGGATATGATGCACTTTAATTAATTGCCATGACTGGAGCTCTTTAATTCCCATGCTTACATTGCCACGCGAGATACTTAGCGCATCGGCAATCTCATTTGCGGTCATGGGCTCTTTGGTGATGATCAGTAAACCGCACATTTGGCCAATCGTACGATTGAAACCCCAACGGCTGCCCATTTCACCACAGTGCATAACAAAGGCTAAGTTTTTTTCAGATAGACTCATAGCTTTTTAAGTTTCAGTAAATTCAGAAAGTAATGCTAGCACGCTTATAAATTATAGCAACGTTTAGCCTGGTATCTTTTGTAGAGTATTAAATCAAGATTAGGTTTAATTTACTCCTACTTTTAGTAGGAGTAAATTAATTGCTTAGGCAGGGTTAAAGTGTGTAGCTAAAGCTGAGCTTAGCATTACGCTCTTCGCCTGGCATACCACCTAAAAACATGGCTTTAGAGTAGTACTTTTTATTAAACAAATTGTTTAAATTAAGCTGCATGTGCCACTTATCAGTGGTGTACGAAACTGCTGCGTCGTACACCGTGTAGCTTGGTACATAGCCATCAGGAATACTAAACGAGCTAGAGTTTGTGCTTCTGTTATCAACAAAAGTAATACCGCCACTTATGTTAACAGCCTCAGGTAGGTTAAACATATCGGCGTAGTAGGTAACCCACGTACTTGCCGTTACATACGGTACGCCTTTTTGGCGTGTATCGTAACTGCTGCTATTTGGATTAGATTTATCGCGGGCATCTTGGTATACGCCGTTTACATTTACTTTCCATTGCTCGTTTAAGTGCGCATTTAAATCGAGTTCAACGCCTTTGGTTTGCTCTTCACCATCGTAGTAGCTCTCTACTACATCAGGTCCAGATACACCGGCTTCATACAGTGGGTTTGTGTATTCAAGGTTTGTACGCGCGCTTTCAAATACCACCAGTGATGCTAAAAGCTGATCATCAAATGCTTTAAATCTAAAGCCTAAATCGTTACTGATAGACTCAGAGTCTTCACGGTCAGCCTCTGTACCTGCTACTGAGCCTAATACACTGTAGGCAGTACGGCCTTTAGCGTGGTTAATAAACACGGAAAAGTTTTCAGTAGGTTGATAGGTTGCGCCTAAGTTATAAGTTAAGCCACTGTCTGATGTGTTTGCTTCAGGCGTTGGCTCAGCGCGGCTTGAGCTATAACGCTCATCTACACCATAGTGCTCATATGTTTGCTTAATGCGATTATAAGCAACACCAACTCGAGTTGTAAGCTGCTCAGTAATATAGCCTACGTGTTGAATACCTAAGCCCCACGCTTGTACTTTTTTATTGTAGTCACTGGTTTTTAGTGGGTCGTAGTCATCAAAACTGCCTGTTGGCCAATTTGGCGAGCGCATATCATAAATATATGGCAGCGTGCCTTGGTAAAGTACATTTCCTTCGCTGTCGTAAATAACTTTGTCTGCGTCGTAAATAGAATACTGTTTAAAGCGAATGTCTCTGTCTTCGTAATTTGCATTAACCAGTAATTCGTTATCCACGTCGCCTAACATAAAGTCATAGCGTAAATCTAAGAAATACTGCCATGACTTTTCATCAGCTTCTACTTGGCGGTATTCTTGGCGTCGCGCTGCAAACGGGTAAAGCACACCGTCTTCAACTAACGGGGCACGCGGGTCGTTATTTATAATGCCATCGCGTGTTGAATACACATAATTAAACGCACCAGTTTGACGAGCAAAGCTTGATGTGTAGTTACGGTACTGTAACTGCTGATTTAAAAATAAATCATCTGTAATAAAGTAATTATGGGTTAGCTTAAAGCGAAGCTCTTCACCTTCATTATCATCCGCCATAGGAGAGATAATACCGTTAGTACCAAAATCGTACGGGGTAAGGCCATCGGTTGATGAAAGCGACTGTGCCAATTGTGTTTGTTGAGCCGCAGTTAATTGAACACCATTACCAGATGGGTCATTTACTAAATCTGCGCCAGTTACTTCACCTGCAGTTAAACCATTGGCGGTTTCTGCATTATAAATTCGAATAGGGTGGCCAATAGAATCTACTGCAATTGAGTCTTTAATATAGGCAGCAGAGAGCATGATATCTTGCTTGTCACTTAGTATGTATTTAAGCGAGGTATAAATTTCGTCGCGGTCTTCTTTTAAATCACGAAAGCCATCGCTTGAGGCCGTTTTAGCCATTACGCGATACGCTAGGTCATCGGTAATCGCATTGGTGCTATCAAAGGCAAGTGAATAACTATCCCATTGGCCAAGTTCGGCAGATATTTTATGTTTTTCTTCAAACTCAGGCTTTTTTTCAATCAGATTTATAACACCACCAGCACTGCCTATACCATATAAACCGGTAGCAGGGCCTTTAAGTACTTCAACCGACTCAACATTAGTGAGTGAACGAGTTGGGTTAAATGTATTACCTAAGCCTGCACCGCCATACATACCATCGTAAGTGTAATTAGCATCAAGACCACGAATGACTAAATTGTCGCCTATACCGTAGTTATTACCAGCTTGAGTTAAACCACTTACATTACGTACAAGCTCTTGTAGGCTGTCTACACCTTGTGACTCTATAAGTTCACGGTCAATAATAACAACCGGTGCCGGTGTTTCCATTAACGACATGTCTGATTTAGTTGCAAGGCCTGAGCTCATTACAACTTGGTTTTGCTTTTCGTAAACGCTGATGCGCTCAATGTCTTTTTCAGCCGTTGTTGCAGCAACCGCTAATGATGCGTTTAAACACGCAAGTGTAACAAGAGAGTATTTGAACTTTTTCATATTGATAATTATTCGCATTCCATAAAGTGTGCGAATAGTAATAGTTATTATTCGTTAAGTGAATAAAAAATTCTAAAAAAGTGAAATTAATTGCGTAGTAGGTGAGTTATTGTTCTAAAAAGTAAATTTAAGGTAAAAATAATGCGGTAAATAAAAAAGCATAAAAGTGTAAGCTTTTATGCTTTTGTAAAATAATACATTAATTAATGACTATTTTTTATAAACAACGCCTGCTTTCATAACAAAAGGAATGCGCTCAAGCACAGAGATATTTTTAAGTGGATTACCTTTTACGGCAATAATGTCGGCTGCAAACCCTGATTTTAGCTGACCCAGTTTATTATCCATTTTTAATAGCTTTGCACTGTTAATGGTGGCAGCCTGTATTGCTTGTAGTTCGCTCATGCCAAATTTAACCATACGGCTAAATTGTTTGGCGTTATCGCCATGAGGGTAAATAGCAGCATCGGTACCAAATACCATATTTACACCGGCTTTTACTGCGCGGTTAAAGCTGTCGCGTTGCTTTTTAGACACTTGGCGTTCTTTATTGAGGTTTTCTTCATCTACCCCATTTTGCTCACCAAAGCTCAGTGTGTATTCTGTATTATAAATGTCCATTGATAACCACGTGCCATGTTTTTTAGCAAGTGCGATGGCTTCATCATCTAAAAAGCTGGCATGTTCAATACTATCTACGCCGGCTTTTATAGCTGTTTTAATACCACTTGTGCCATGTGCGTGAGCGGCTACAGGTAAATCACGCATGTGGGCTTCATCTACAATGGCTTTCATTTCTTCAAATGAATACTGCTGTACACCCACTTTTGTCCCTTTAGAAAAAACGCCCCCTGTGGCGCAAAACTTAATGGCATTAGCGCCATACTTTATGTTTTCTCGTACTTTTACACGTGCAGCCCATGGACCATCGGCTACCCCTGTTGAAGTGTATTTTAGCTCTGGTGGTAAACGGTTATTATCGCAATGTCCGCCTGTGATCCCAAGCGAAGGTCCAGCTGCCCAAATACGCGGGCCTACAATGTCTCCGGCGTTAATACCATCACGCACTGCAATCACGCTATAGCCCTCGGCTCCTACATTTCTGAGGGTTGTAAAACCAGCAAGCAATGTTTTTTTAGCAAAGTGCGCGGCTTTAATGGCCATGCGCGGTACCGACTGACTTAAACGCTCACTTCGAGATACCGTAGGGTCGCTGGTCAAATGTACATGCATATCCATAAGGCCCGGCATTAAAGTGAGCTCGGGTAAATCAATATGCTGATCGTTTTTGCTCATGCTCGGCTTTTTGTTTTGTGCAACGTTAGTGATCACCCCATTATCAATGGTGATCAGCGGCGATTGAATAACCTCGCCAGTTTGTACATCTACCATGGCTTTAGCAGATATATAAGTAAGGGCTTGCGCGTTAAAGCTTCCTAAACACATAAGTGCAACGGAGGCGCTGATTAGTTTTTTTTTCATTGTTTTTTCTTCTGGTGGCGGTTTAATTAATTGAAATGTAACAACCTAATATAAAAGTGTAAATATAATAGGTTAATCGCCACTTATCGTAATTTCTTTATTAACGCAGGTTAAATGCGCATAATCGGCTGACGATACTAAAAAGGATTACCATGAAATCAATTAAATTAGCCTTAGTTGCCAGTGGCGTTATGTTTGCTTTAAGTGGCTGTATGAACACACAAACCAGTAATAACACTGGCAATAGTGCACAGCTAAACACGTCAAACGCACCTGCGGCTATTGTTTCAGAGCTCTCTTATGAGCAGCAATTAGATGTACTTGTAGCACAGTACTACAACGAGTTACTCAGCTTTAAACCTATTAATGCAACTTATAGTGGGCGCAGTGAATTTAATGATAAGTTTACCCCCGCTATTACCCAAAAGAATAGGGCAAAAAAAGCCGCGTTTTACAAAAAGTATCAACAACGTTTAACACTTATTGATAAGGCGCAGTTAACAGGGCAAGCGTTACTCAGCTATGAAATATTACAAAGAGACCTAGCACTTAATTTAGAGGGAATGCAATTTCCAAGCTATATGCTGCCTATTAACCAAATGGCGGGAGCGCATAATACCTTTGCAGGTTTTGGCTCGGGGCAAAGTGCGCAGCCATTTAATACCGTAGAAGATTACAATAATTTTATAAAACGAAGCGAAGGCTTTATTTCCTGGCTCAGCAGTGTAGAGCGCGCGATGGCGAAGGGGATTAAAGCGGGCATTACCTTACCAAAACCATTAGCTAAAAAGCTTCAGCCACAATTTGCCGCGCATGTGGTTAAAAATGCTGAGGATTCGTTATTTTGGGGGCCAATTAAAAACTTACCAGCCTCATTTACCGCACAGCAAAAGCAGCAAATAACGGCTCAATATAAAGCACTTATTATGCAGCAATTAGTGCCTGCATATAAAAGTATGAGCGACTTTTTAGCCAATCAATACATTCCTCAAAGCCGAGAAACGGTAGGCTATAGCGACTTGCCTAATGGTAAAGCTTGGTATGAATATCAAATTAAAAAAAATACCACGTTGAGCCTTTCTGCAGATGAAATACATGAGATTGGTTTAAGTGAAGTTTCGCGTATTTTAAGTCAGATGAAAAAAGTAAAACACGAGGTAGGTTTTAACGGCACTTTGGATGAATTTTTTCAGCACTTACGTGATTCGGACCAATTTTATTACGATACGCCAGAGGCATTAATTGCAGCGTATGAAGATATAAAACAAAAAATAGATGCGCGCGTCCCTTTACTGTTCGATGTTGCGCCTAAAGCCCCTTATGTTGTAAAAGCGGTTGAACCTTACCGAGCCCAATCTGCAGCGGGTGCATCTTATGCAGCGCCTGCACCTGATGGCTCTCGACCAGGTATTTTTTACATCAATACTTATAACCTTAAAGCGCAGCCAAAATTTTTATTAGAAACACTCTCTATACACGAAGCCGCGCCAGGCCATCACTTTCAAATTGCTTTACAGCAAGAAATAGATGGCCTTCCAGATTTTAGAAAATTTGGCGGCTACACGGTATTTGCAGAGGGCTGGGCGTTGTACGCAGAAAGCTTAGGAAAAGAGTTGGGCTTATTTACAGACCCTTATATGTGGTACGGGCGTTTGGCCGATGAGCAACTTAGAGCAATGCGTTTAGTGCTTGATACAGGCTTTCATGCAAAAGGCTGGACTCGACAGCAAGGTATCGATTACATGCTGGCAAATTCGTCAATGGCTAAAAGCGATGTGATAGCAGAAGTTGAGCGTTATATTGCATGGCCTGGTCAAGCACTTTCGTACAAATTGGGCCAATTTAAAATTCAACAATTACGTGACTACTCTAAAAAAGAGTTAGGTGATAAGTTTGATATTAAAGCGTTTCATACGCAAATATTGATTGATGGCGCCTTGCCGATGCCTATTTTAGAGGAAAAAATTAAACGTTGGGTTGCTGCCAGTAAATAGCAAAATGCACAAAGCCCGTACAAATAAAGGCACGGGCTTTGCGCACGCTGTAGCAATACGTTAGAATGCGCGCTCTTTAGGGGCGCGAGTAAATTATGTTTGATCAAGAGTTAGCAAATACACAGTTTTGGCTTAAAAAAAGCTTAGCCGATATGAACCAAAACGAATGGGAAGCGATTTGTGATGGTTGCGGAAAATGCTGTTTAAATACCTTTATTGATAGTGAAGATGAAGATGAATTTACCGCCACCGATCAACTACGTGAAGGCGAAGAGCTTATTTTCACCAACATTGTTTGCCAATACCTTGATAACAATACCTGTGGTTGTAGCGAATACGAAAACCGCCAAACGCTTGTCCCTTCTTGCGTTAAACTGACCAAAGCCAACCTTAAAGATATCTTTTTTATGCCGCAAAGCTGTAGTTATCGCCGTCTTCACGAGGGGCGAGGTTTAGCCTCTTGGCATCCGCTATTAAATCAGGGTGACAAAACCCAAATGCATGCACTTGGTATTTCTGTTAAAGATAAAACCGTAAAAGACTGTGACGTAAAGCTCGATGACTTTGATTTATACATTGCTGAGTGGCCAACAAAGGATTGCGACTGATGAGCGAGTTTAAGGCTGTAATAGGTTTAATTAATCCTAAAAGCCCGACAAATGTTGGCGGCGTTTTACGTGCCGCGGGTTGTTATGACGCTAAACAAGTATTCTTTACCGGTAGTCGCTACTTAAATGCTAAAAAGTTTCATACCGATACTAAAAATGTTGTTGAGCGTATTGCACTTACCGGCACTGATAACCTACTCAGTGTAAAACCTGAAGGCGCAAAGGTTGTGGTTATTGAGCTGATTGAAGGCGCCACGGCGTTACCTGATTTTAAACACCCTGAAAACGCATTTTATGTATTTGGGCCGGAAGACGGCTCAGTACCAAAAGAGGTTTTAAAATGGTGCGATGAAGTGGTTTACGTACCTACAATTGGTTGTATGAACCTTGCGGCCACCTGCAATGTGGTACTTTACGACCGTTTAGCCAAACTTGGTGGGGTAGAGAGCAGCGACTCAACTATTATTAATTCTCGCGATACCAATAATAAAATGAAGTGGGTAAAAGCTTAAGCACCCACTGCTGTAATTTTAATTAAAATTTCTTTTACTTTATGTACTAAGTTCTACACTTTAGGAACATATTGTAAATGAAATTTAATTATGCGTTTATTTTTAATCCTCATACTCTTTTCATCTTATTGTTTTGCTGAGGTTCCTGTGACCTACATGCAAGATGATACTCGTCACACTGTAATAGGTGAGCGCTATAAATCGGGTTACCTATTTAGCGCGCCAAACAGCAATCAAACAATTCATGTGGTTACATTAGACTGGCCGCCTTACATAGGTAATAAGCTGTGTAACAAAGGCTGGGTATATCAATTTAGTACGGCGATTCTACATAGCGCTGGTTATAGTGCTTATATAGAGTTTGTTCCTTGGGCGAGAGCTGTTCGTTCTGTAGAGCTCGGTAAAGCCGATGTTTTAATGCCAGAGTATTATATTGAAGATACAGCGCCATCTGATTACATAGAAGGTAAAACACGCCGTAAGCTTTTAGGGCTTTCTAATTCGTTTGAAGGCGGTAACATAGGTTTTTTAAAACGCAAAGGCGAGCCCGACAGGTTTAATGGCAATTTAAAGTCGCTTAAAGGCTCGCGTATTGGTGTTGTAAGAGGGTATCAAAATACCCCTGAGTTTGATGCCATGATGGATAATAATGAGTTTATTATTATTCATGCCGTAGACGATTTACAACTTGTAAAATTACTCGCTGCAGGACGTGTAGATTTAATTATAGGCGACCCCGCTGTGTTACTTTACTCGGTAAAATATGCAGCTTTACCCGATAGCGAAAAACAGACCCTACTTAGTGCTATCGAACCAGAAAGCAAGGCAATTCAATATAACCCTTTATATTTTGCGATTAGTAAAAAAACACCAAACTGGCTCACTGTATTAGAAGATATTAATACTGCTTTATACAAATTTAAAAATAGCGGCGAAACCCAAAGGATGAAACAGGCCTTATTAAATGAATGCGATTAATTGTAACGTTCCAATTTTTTTGTACTTATAATGTGTCGCAAACGTGTAAAATCATTTTCAACTTGTTAATGGAGTGAAAATGACGTGAGTGAAATAAATACCAATCAATCATTTGCGGTCAAAGAGCAACAAAATAAAAATTACCTGTTACCGCTGACTGCAATGACCACACTGTTTTTTTTATGGGGTTTTATTACCGTTTTAAACGACGTGCTAATACCTCGTCTGAAAGGCGTTTTTGACCTAACTTACTTTGAAGCAATGCTCGTACAGTTTTGCTTTTTTGGCGCCTATTTTATTGTCTCTATTCCAGCTGGAATTTTGGTTAAACAATTAGGTTATAAAAAAGGCATACTAACCGGCCTAGTGGTTGCCTCAATTGGCTGTATGTTGTTTTACCCTGCGGTAGTAGTGCATGAATACTGGTTGTTTTTAGGTGCATTATTTGTACTGGCTGCTGGTGTAACTGTTTTGCAGGTTTCTGCAAATCCGTATGTAGCTGCTTTAGGGCCGGAAAAAACCGCCTCATCTAGGCTAAATTTAGCGCAAGCACTTAATGCCTTAGGGACAACAGTAGGCCCGTATGTTGGAGGTATCCTGTTTTTTGGTACCGCAGGTACATTAGCGGCAAGTGCTGCTTCTGCTGAGTCTGTAAAAGTACCTTATTTAATGTTAGCAGCGGCCTTACTGATTATTGCTATCGTATTTGCCTTTATTAAGCTTCCTGAAATAGAAGGCCATAAAGAAGAAAATAACCCGGTTAATGAAACTCGCTCACTAACACAGGCACCTCATTTAACAATGGGCGTATTTGCTATATTTTGTTATGTCGGTGGTGAAGTGGCTATTGGTAGTTTTTTAGTTAACTTTTTTGGTGAAGCACATATAGCTGGGCTTGAAGAGCACGCTGCTGCTGCACTGATCAGCTACTATTGGGGCGGAGCAATGGTTGGCCGCTTTATTGGCTCTGCTGCACTACAAAAAATAGCGCCATCTAAAGCATTGGCATTTAATGCCTGCATGGTAATTGCCTTATTACTTGTGACTATATTTACGCAAGGCAATGTAGCCCTGTACGCGGTACTGGCCATTGGTTTATTTAACTCAATTATGTTCCCGACTATATTTTCTGTAGCGATAGAGCGCTTAGGCTCATTAACCAGTAAAGGCTCTGGTTGGTTGTGTTTGGCAATAGTAGGGGGTGCCTTGGTGCCGTTATTACAGGGTTACATTGCTGATGTTGTTAATATTCAGCAAAGCTTTTTTGTTCCGCTAGTGTGTTATATATTTATTGCTTGGTATGGCTTGAACGTGGTTCGTTTAGCTAAAAAGTGGTAAATACTCCCCGATGAAAGAGCGACTGAATACGTATTCAGTCGCTTTTTTATTACCATTTTATAGGAACGTTCCAAACAATGGTTTGTTTTTTAAAAAACCGTGGTGTTACAACTGTATAGTGAATAGAGCTGGTTCTTTATTCTTATTTTAAGTACATAACCTGCTTATCTACCTCATTAACGACGACATACCTTTAAATTTTTGCTAAAAATATAATTAATAACAAAAAAATAAAAAAGGGCAGTCATGCTTAACTCACTTAAATTCACCTCAAAAGTGACTATTGCAGCATCTATAGTACTGGTTATTGTACTGGGTTTATTTGCTATAAATAATTACATCGCCATGCGTAACCAAACGCAACAGCAGCTCGATTTAGTCCTTAAGCAAAATTCAGAATCTACCTCTCAAAACATTGCAAGCTGGCTTAACGCCAAACTCACCATAGTAAAATCGATTGCGCAAACTCATAAAAACAGTGATCCAAAACAGTTAACCCTTGCCCAGCTTAATACTGCTAAATACGCTGGTGGCTTTAAAAATACGTATATAGGTAAACCAAGTGGTTTATTTATACTTAACGACCAAAGCATTGTGTTGCCCTCTGATTTTGATGCCACCTCGCGCCCTTGGTATAAGTTAGTCGAAAATAAAAGCTATACCGCATTTACCACCCCGTATATTGATGTAACCACCAACGAGCTGACTATATCTGCCGTTGTGCCTATTCAAAGCAATGGCCGCTTTAGTGGCGTAGCGGGTGCAGATATAGACATGCACACAGTGACTGAAATAATTAACGATATTGATTTTTTAGGGTTAGGGTATGCTTTTTTAGTAGATAAAAATGGTCAAGTGCTAAGCCATCCTAATAGCGAACTTAATTTAAAAAACACTTCCGAATTATTTGGCCAACCTACCGCGCTTAATAGCGAATTTACACAATATGATATAGCGGGTGAGCCGCAGTTGATATCGTTTACTAAAATACGTGGCATAGACAATGTTGACTGGTATTTAGGTGTCGTTATTAATAAAAACCAAGCCTATGCAGAGGTGTCTCGCTTTGGTATTAACGCGCTTATTTACATGTTAGTGGGAATTGTGGCCATTATTGTGTTTATGCAATTTTTACTGCGTTACTTAATGCAACCTATGGCGCGCCTAAATGATGCACTAGAAGATATTGCAAAAGGCGAAGGTGATTTAACCAAACGTTTAAAGGTTGAAAACAATGATGAGTTTGGCCAAATTAGTCACTCGTTTAACATTTTTATTGAAAAAATTCAGCACTCTATTGAACACGTTAAATTAACGACTAAACAACTCGATAGCGTAATAGCCAGCGTGGTGACGCAAACACATTCTTCATTAGCCATGCACCATGACCAAACAAAACGTACTGATAGTGTGGCCATGGCGGTTAATAATTTTTCGCAATCGGCTATGGCTATTGCTAATAACGCTAGTGACGCTTCTGTAATTGCTAAAAATGCAGATGAGCATTCAACACAAAACCAGCAAACCTTATTGCACAGCGTTAATAGTATCCATCAGTTATCAGCCAATATGGAACAAGCGCAACACACTATTAATAGCCTTAACGCGCATACAATTAGTATTGGGCAAGTGCTTGAGGTAATTAAAGGTGTGAGCGAGCAAACCAACTTACTTGCATTAAATGCGGCAATTGAAGCTGCAAGAGCAGGCGAAGCTGGGCGCGGTTTTGCTGTTGTGGCTGATGAGGTACGCCAATTAGCACATCGTACTCAGCAATCAACCCAAGAGATTGAAGATACCGTAGGGCAACTACAAAGAGGCTCAAACCAAGCGGTAGAGCTGATGAAAACAAGCATTCAAGACAGTGAAAAAAGCGTAGAGCACGCTGAAGGTGTGAGCGTGTTAATGGGCCAAATAATAGAGTCAATAAAACAAATTAGCAGTGCTAATCATAGTGTTGCCAATGCCACTGTTGAGCAAAACGACCTTGTTAAAGTGCTCGACGCAGACATTACAAGCATGAGTGAGTTATCGGTACAAAGCCAAGAAAATTTAAAAAACACCCTCAATGAATGTACTAAACTTAAACAACAATTTAGTGATTTAGAGCAAATGGTTCAAAAGTTTAGAGTTTAAAATATGCCCAAAAAATCGGTTACAGGACAAAGTTGGTTAAGCCTTATTAACATAGATAAGGTGTATAGCTCGGATAAACAGCGCCAAGCATTTTCACTATTCACCATGATAGCCATTGCTATTATTGTTATCTCTATGTTGGTGGTGTTTAACTACACGGTGTATTCGCCTATTCTTACCGCGTCGTTAATCGCGGTTAATATTACCCTTATTAGCGGCACTTTTTATTTTATAAAAACAGCCAAGCTTGAAATGGTTGCACTTATAAGTATGTGTATAGTGTTTATTATGTGTGTAGCCCTTACGTATACCGGCGGAAAAGAAAATACTGCGCTTTATTGGCTAATGTTTTACCCTGTAGTGTGTTTTGCCTCTTTAGGTGTAAAGCATGGCTGCAGGCTTGGCTTAGGCTTATTACTGTGCTGCAGTGTTATTTTATACGGGCCTGATTTTGGGCAAGTTAACTATGGCGGTATTGAAAAGTCTCGGTTTTTAGCCTCTTTTACACTGGTGTTTATTTTTTCGTTTATAGGTGAATATTTCAGGCATAAAAGTCACCTGGCAATTGCTGATATAACCCTTGCGCAAACGCAAGATGCCTATACAGATCAGTTAACGGGTGGCGCGAACAGGCGTTTCATCACCGCTCACTTTTTAAAATTAGCTGCTAAAACGCCCGAAAACTACCTGCCGTTTTCTATTTTATTACTTGATTTAGATTATTTTAAACGACTAAACGATACCTATGGTCATGACTTTGGCGATACAGTGTTGATAGAATTTACCAAATTACTTGATTCACAATTTCCAAACTCCGCAGTTAAAGCCCGTTATGGAGGCGAAGAGTTTGTGGTGATTTTACCTAAAGAAACAGCCCCAGTGGCTACAAAATTAGCCGATGAATTTAGACAATGTGTCGCAAAACAAGCTATTTTAACCAGCGATAATAAACGGATATTTATTACCTGTAGTATAGGTGTGGCACAGGTTGATAATGTGGATCATTACAGCCGTGTACTTAAACAAGCAGACGAATACCTGTACCTAGCTAAAGAGCAAGGGCGTAACAAAGTTGTATCAAATCACACAGGAACACTATGACTCAAACTAAACTTATATATGTACACGACCCTATGTGCAGTTGGTGCTGGGGATATAAACCGACGTGGTTAAAACTAAAAGCCGCATTATCTTCGCAGCTTACTATAGAATACAAAGTAGGGGGGCTTGCTCCAGATAGCCAAGAACCCATGCCTGAAAATATGCGCGCCATGCTCCAAAGCACGTGGCATAAAATTAGTGCGATGTTGGACACACAGTTTAATTTTGATTTTTGGCAGGTTTGTCAGCCAAGGCGCTCTACTTACTCAGCCTGCAGAGCGGCGATTATTGCCAGAGCGCATAATAAAGAGCCACAAATGATAGAGGCAATTCAACATGCTTATTATCTACATGCCCAAAACCCATCCGATGAAAGTACTCTAATTACCTTAGCTGAAAAAATCGGGCTAGATAAACAACAGTTTTCCGAGGAACTTTGCTCTGAGGATTTGAATCAAAAATTACATGAGGAGTTAGCATTTAGTGCAAGTTTGCCAATACAAGGCTTTCCTTCGTTAGTATTAATAACTGATAATAAAGCCATTGCAATTAAAATAAATTACACCGACCATCAGCAAACACTAAACACAATTAACGCTTTATTAGCTTAACAACTAGCCAAAATGCGTGTATTTGCTGCTTTAATACACGCTTTTCATATAAACACTCCGATATAAGACGCAAATGTTACAGCTGTAACAAAATAGACTTTTTTGCGCAACATGCCTGTCATTATTCATCTATACAATTTCACTCATTGAAAATCTTTAGCCTAAAACAAGTCAGTTTAGGCTAAAACAACAAACTAGCAAATCCGCTAATTAACGAGTAAAGGTGTATGCGATGAAAGGCGTTAAACCATTGATCTTAGCTGGTATTGTAGCAGCAAGTGCTGCAGTACATGCCAATGATTTAGAAAAGGTTATCGATAAAAGCAGTGAAATAAATAAATCAGCTGCGCAATCACAAACAAAAATAGACAAGATTGCTGATTCAATGCAAGGACGTCTTCAACAGTTTAAAACCCTTAATAAAGAAATTGATGGTTTAACTGTTTATAACGCGCAATTAACTAAACAGTTAAATAACCAAATTGAAGAAATGGAGTCACTTAACCTTTCAATGGATCAGGTCTCTATTATTGAGCGTCAGATCACACCACTAATGCTGCGCATGATTGAAGGGCTTGAGCAATTTGTAGCACTTGATGTGCCATTTTTGCAAGAAGAGCGCACTAAGCGTATTAGCTCTTTAAACGCCATGATGGACCGTGCAGATATTAACTCAAGCGAAAAATTCCGCCGCGTATTAGAAGCATACCAAGTAGAAGTTGATTACGGACGCACTATTGAAGCCTACACCTCACTGTTAACGGTAGACGGTAAAGAGCGTGAAGTAGACTTTTTACGCATTGGCCGCTTAGAGCTTATTTATTTAACACGTGATGGTAAGCAAGCTGGTAGCTGGGATGAAGAAACAAAATCGTTTGTTACTTTACCAGACTCAACAATTAGCCAAATCAATAAAGGTTTACGTATCGCACGTAAGCAACTTGCCCCAGATATGTTAACTCTGCCAGTACACGCAGCAGAATAAGAGGTTGAAGATGAAACTGTTTACTCAAATGACAAAAAAGGCCCTTTTTGCTGCAAGCCTAAGCTTTGCAGGCGCAAGTGTGGCAGCTGAGCCTATGGACTTAGACTCACTATTAAAAACACTTGAAGAAGGCAAATCGGCTCAAAGCGCGCAAAACAAGCAACGCGAACAAGAATTTATGGCGCGCCAAAACGAACAAGTGCAAATGCTTAACAACACACAAGCAAAACGCAATCAAATGCTTGCTGAGTCTGAGCGCTTAGAAACACAGTTTGAAGAAAACGAAATTAAACTCGCTAACTTAACAGATACACTGTCTAAACGAATGGGTTCTTTAAAAGAGCTATTTGGTGTGCTTCAGCAAGTTGCTGGTGATTCTAGTAATAAGTTTGCTACTTCTGTGGTATCAGCTGAAATTGCGGGTCGTAGCACATTTATGGATGAGCTAGCACAAAAAATGGGCTCTACTTCAAAGCTTGCCTCTATCGAAGATATTGAAAAAGTATGGTTTGAGCTACAGCGCGAAATGACAGAGCAAGGTAAAGTAAGCCGCTTTACTACCGATGTAATTGTACAAGGTGGTGAAAAAGCACAACAAGAAGTGGTACGTGTAGGTGCTTTTAACTTAATCTCTAACGGTAAATACCTAGAGTTTAACCCAGTAACAAATACCTTAAGCGAGTTAAATCGACAGCCTGTCGCACGTTTTACTGCAACTGCAGAAGAGTTACAAAATGCAAAAAATGGTGTTGTGCAGTTTGCACTTGACCCAACGGGTGGCTCAATTTTAGGTTTATTAGTGCAAGCACCAGATACCGAAGAGCGCGTACACCAAGGTGGCACAGTCGGTTACGTTATTTTAGGTGTAGGTGTTATTGCTTTACTTATCTCACTTGAACGTTTTTTCTCATTACTGATTATGGGCGGTAAAATTCGTCGTCAACTTAAAGATGATGTAGCACGCGAAGACAACCCACTTGGCCGCGTGATGAAAGTTAAAGATCAGTTCCCTGATGTTGCCCACGACACATTAGAGCTTAAATTAAGCGAAGCTATTTTACGTGAAATGCCAAAAGTAACGCGTAATTTAACGCTTATTAAAATCATCTCGGTGGTGGCGCCGCTGCTAGGTTTACTAGGTACAGTAACCGGTATGATCAACACCTTCCAGGCAATCACATTATTTGGTACAGGTGACCCTAAACTAATGGCTGGTGGTATTTCGCAAGCATTGGTAACAACGGTGCTAGGCTTAGTTGTGGCAATTCCTACGGTATTTTTATACACCCTACTTAATACACGCGCTAAAAACATTTTGCTTACTATTCAAGAGCAAAGCGCAGGTATTATCGCACAGCGAAGCGAGAAGGGAGCATAAACCATGGTGCTATTGATTGACTCAATCAATGCTATCCGTGATTTTCTCGACACTGGTGGCCAAGTCCTCTTGGTCATCGGGGTGTTAATCTTCGCGATGTGGTTATTGATACTCGAGCGATTTATTTATTTTTTCAAAGGTTTTCGTAGTTACAAGCAAAACGTAAAAGCGCAGTGGAAAAACCGTGCAGAGCGCAATAGCTGGAATGCTGAGCAAATACGCCAGGCGATGATTTCACGTGCTTCAATGCGTTTAGACACCAACTTAGCACTGATAAATGTAATGGTTGCATTGTGTCCGCTACTTGGGCTGTTAGGCACAGTAACGGGAATGATTGAAGTATTTGATGTGATGGCAATTACCGGTACGGGTAGTGCGCGCTCTATGGCATCAGGTGTTTCTAAAGCAACTATTCCAACCATGGCAGGTATGGTTGGCGCACTTTCGGGTGTATTTGCCTCTACGTTTTTACAGCGCAGAGCCAAGCGCGAAGTTGAACTACTTGAAGACAGCATGGTTTTAGACCATTAAGTAACATTTTGATAAGCGGCTTATAGAGTCGCTCATCCTAGGAGAATAAAAATGAGAGCCCCGTTAGGAAACCTATTACAAGAAGACGAAGCAGAAGAAATTAACATGACCCCAATGTTAGACGTTGTATTTATCATGCTTATTTTCTTCATCGTTACCGCCTCGTTTGTTAAAGAAGCCGGTATTGATGTAAACCGCCCAGAAGCCGCAACAGCGGTTAAAAAAGAACGCGCTAATATTTTAGTGGCTATTTCTGATACAGGCGAGATTTGGATTAATAAACGTCAAATCGATGTACGTGCAGTGCAAGCCAATATCGAACGCTTAAAAGCAGAAAACCCACAAGGGAGCGTGGTTATTCAAGCTGATAAAAAAGCCACCACTGATATGTTAATCAAAGTAATGGATGCGTCGCGTGCTGCAGGTGCGTTTGATGTTTCGATTGCTGCACAAGATGCGTCTTAAGGGTTAGCCATGTTGCGATATTTAGTAGCATTAATAGTAGCGGGTGTAGTGACCTTTATGCTGTTTTTAGGCATGCAGGCACTGATCACCGGTGGTGAAGGTGCCATGTCGGAGCCAGTAAAAGGAAACGTTTTAGACTTTGTACGTTTGAAAAAAGAAGAAACGGTACAAAAGAAAGAGCGTAAACCGCAAAAGCCACCTACACCAAAAGAGCCACCACCACCGATGGAGTCGCCGCAAATGCAAAATAATGATGCAAACGCGGCTAGCAATAATTTTGATTTTGGTGCGGATGTAGGCAGCGACGTTGACCTAGCGGGTGGCTTAGCGCTTGAAACAAGTGATGGTGAATACCTACCCATTGTAAAAGTAGCTCCAGTGTATCCGCGTCGTGCTTTGTCGCGTGGTATTGAAGGCTATGTAATTGTTGAATTTACAGTAACTAAGCAAGGTACTGTACGTGACCCGCAAGTAGTAAAAGCGGTTCCTGAGTCACTGTTTGATAGAGCAGCGATGGATGCCGCACTTAAATTTAAATATAAACCGCGCGTAGTAAATGGTGAAGCCGTTGAAGTAGCGGGTGTTCAAAACAAAATATCTTTCCAAATTAATGGTTAACTTATCTTAATTGGATGAAATAGCGAGGCGATTATGAAATTACTACCTACAGCTAAAAATTTAAAACTGGCATTATTTTGCACTGCCGCGATCAGTGCAAGTATTGTTGTGCCAAGTACGCTAAGCCTTGTGCCGGGGCTAAACGTAGCAACTGCCCATGCAGAGCAAGAGCAAAAAACAAAGCGTGTACCCGCACTGCGCGAGAAGGTCTATAGCCAGCTTGCTCGTGCGCAAAAGCTCGCTGATGATGGCGATGTAAAAGGCGGCCTTGAAGCACTTGATAGCATTCAAGAGCGAGCTTCAAGTATGAACTCGTACGAAATTGCGATGATGCATAACTTTTATGGCTTTATTTATTACAACGAAAATGATTTACCAAAAGCCATTGCCTCGTTTGAAAAAGTGGTAGCCGAGGAGGCTATTCCTGAGTCATTACGTTTAAGCACCACGTTTAGCTTAGCGCAGCTTGCAATGGCCAACGGCGAGTATAAAAAAGTTATCGCGTTTTTAGATAAGTGGGATGAAATAAATACCAAACCTATTACAGAAGGGTATTACTTACTTAGAGCGCAAACTTATTACCAGTTAAAAGAATACCCAAAGGGGCTTGAGTACATTAATCAAGTTATTGCTCTTAGCGACAGCGAAGGCAAAATCCCTAAAGAAAACTGGTTGGTACTACAGCGCGCTATGTATTACTCACTTAATCAAACAGATAAAGTAGTGGCAGTGCTTGAGCGCATGGTCAAACTTTACAATAAACCAGAGTATTGGGTTCAGCTAGCTGGTATGTACGGAGAAACCGGTAAAGAAAAAGAGCAACTAGCAGTAATAGAAGCGGCGTATCAACAAGGCTTTTTAAAAACCAAGTCTGACTTAAGACAATTATCGCAAACTTACCTTTATAACGGCCTGGCATACAAAGCAGCTAAAACAATGAGTGATGCGATAGAAAAAGGCATTGTAGAAAAATCAGCGCAAAACTATGCCTTTATTGCAGAGGCCATGATTCAAGCTAAAGAAGATGAAAAATCGATTAGCTACTTCGCAAAAGCGGCTGACCTATCAAAGCATGGTAAGTACGATCAACGCCTAGCAGAAGTGTTTGTTAACACTGAGCAATACGAAGAAGCGGCTGATGCTGCGCGTAAGGCGCTTGATAAAGGCGGACTTGATTTTGAATCAAACGCTTACGTTGCGCTAGGTATGGCACAGTACAATATGCAAAATTTTGATGCGTCTATTTTAGCGTTTGAACAAGCCCAAAAGCATGATAAATCACAACGTTTAGCAAAACAGTGGATTAAATATGTTAAGCGTGAAAAAGTGCATGCGCAAACACTTAAAGCCGCGTTACTTTAACTTTATACCCTAACGCTATTTTACAAATAAAGAAGCGTTTACCTATTTCATAATCGCAACACCAAAACCGCCTTAGGGCGGTTTTTTTCGTTGTTAAAATATTTAAGTTGTTGAATTTAAATTAATTACCATTGTCATCTTATGGTTACTAAACTGTAACTGCTTTGTCATATCTCTAAAGTATCTTATTTGCATCCGATAACTCAGGTCACCTTAATGCATGAGTATCGTGCCTTAAAGTGACTTAAGTTTTTACTTAATGCACTAACAAAATAATTAAATACTTTAACGGAGTGAACAATGAAATTATCTGATTTATTTAAGGTCAGCCTAGTAGCAACTGCAATGACACTAGCTGGCTGTGGCGGCGATATCGAAATTACACCTACTGTAAACGATAACAGCTCGTCAACAGATAACAGTGTTAATAATTCAAACAATACAACTGGTTCAACAACTGAAGAAGAAGCTGTTTGTGCAAGCTACGAATCAGATGCAGGTACGGTAACAGGCGTAGTAAGTGGCATTGATTGTTTATACAACGACTCGTTTGCAAGCAAAACAATTTCTATCACAAGCAACATTACTTTCGCTGAGCTACCTGATGGCGGTGTTCACGTTTTTGAAGATGCATTACAAATTGGCGAAGACGGCAGCACTGTAGATGGCTTTGAAGTACCAGCAAATGGTCCAACAATGACTGTTGAACCAGGTGCCGTTTTAGCATTTGGCTCAGGTGAAGCAATTGTACGTATTGCACGTGGTGCAAAAATTCAAGCGGTAGGTACTGAAGAAAAGCCGGTTGTATTTACTTCTGCAAACGCGTTTGACCGTTTTGATACAGCAGGCGAAGGCGCACGCTACGCAGATTGGGGCGGTATCATTATTAATGGTAACGGCATTACTGACCAATGTACTGATGCAGAGCGTGACGGTGGTACGTGTAACGTAGCCTCTGAAGGTATTACAAGCTACTTTGGTGGTAACGATAATGCAGACTCTAGCGGTAATATTAAATGGGCTAAAATTTGGTACGCAGGTTCAGGCCCTCGCGTTGGTGGTGAAGGCGATGATTTGAATTCACTAACACTAAATGCAGTTGGCTCTGGTTCTGAGTTTGATTACCTACACATTCACCAAGGTTTTGATGACGGTATTGAAATTTTTGGTGGTGCTACAACGCTTAAACACGTAGCGGTAACAGATACACAAGATGATTCGTTTGACTTTGACGCAGGTTGGCAAGGTAAAGCTCAGTACTTATTTATTCAACACGGTACTGTGACACTAAACGACGGCACTGTAGTTAACATGGGTAACAATGGCCTTGAGTCTGATGGTGTTAAAGGTTCTTCTACCGAGCAAGTGTCTCCATCTAACCCAACGGTTGCCAATGTAACGGTTGTAACTACAGATGGTAACTCGGTACGTGATGACGACCCTTCACAAGCTTACAAGTTTGATGACCAATTTAATTCAAGCATTTACAACACAGTTATCGTTAAGCAAAACGCAACTAACACGCAATGTATTGAGTTCTCAGGCGACGGTGAAGCACAAGCAGATAAAATCTCATTCACAAGCTCTGTAATGGCGTGTTCTGCAAACTTTACTGATTCAGATACGTTTGCAAGCGGCCCATTAGAAGGTCAAACAAAAACAGCGTGGTTTGAAAATGACGGTGCTAACCAAATCTTAACTGATGATGTTGCAGTACTTGCAGATAACGGTTTTGCAACGAACACAGCAGCTGCAGAAGTAACGGTTACTGCAACAGATTTAAGCACAAGCGATTCATTTTTTGAAAGCGTAAACTACATTGGTGCGGTATCGGATCAGGATACAGACTCTAGCTGGTATAAATGGGTTGAAGCGGCTGTTACAGCAGCAAATGCTGACTAAATAGCACACCATTATAACCTCTGATTAAAGGCGCCTTGTGGCTTGTTATTTAAGCGTCAGGCGCCTCTTTTGTATAACCTGATTAGGATTATCTCATGTCTAAAAAGCATAGACTCAATCAAATTACCTGGGCAATTGGTTTAGGTTTAGTCGCTCATTCGACTAGCTTAATTGCTGCACAAGCCGATGAACAGTTAACAAACGAACAAGAAATAGAAGAAGTTGTTGCTGTAGGTACGCGTTTACAAGGGAGCGCTGCGGCAGTTGTAGAAGAACGTAAAAACCAAGCTTTTGTTGCCGATATTTTAGGCTCTGAACAATTATCACGCACGGGCGACAGCGACGCAGCATCTGCGCTTCGTCGAGTAACAGGCCTAACGCTTGTTGATGGTAAGTTTATTTACGTTAGGGGCCTTGGTGAGCGTTACTCTAGTGCGCGTTTAAATGGCGCTTACATCCCAAGCCCAGATTTAACCCGTAACGTTATTCCGCTGGATATTTTCCCTGCAAGTATTATTGAAAGTATGGCTGTTCAAAAAGCTTACTCTCCAGACATGCCAGCAGCGTTTGGTGGCGGTAATATAGATATTAGAACTAAAACCGCACCGAGTGAATTTACAGCAGGCATTGAAGTGGGTGCAGGTTACGATACGGCATCAAGTGATGGCTTTACCTACAATCGTAACGAAAATGGCATTCCAAGTGAGTTATCACAGGCTATTTCAACATACCGTGGTGATTTTAGTATTGGCAATATTGTTAGTAGTGAAGGCTTTGAAGATGGCGATTTAACGCGTGCAGAACAAGCAACCGCTGTTAATAACGCACTTTTAAAGTCGCTTCCTCGCGATTATGAGTTAAAAGAAGAGTCGTTAGACCCGCGTTATAATATTAAAGCCCATTATGGTGATAGCTTTGAAGAGAGCTATTTTGGCGGCAAGGTTGGGTTTTTACTGGCAGGTGCTTACAAAAACGAATGGGATTTTGAAGAACGTTTTAGCTCAGTTATCACCCAAGATTTAGAAAACGAAGAAGGCAATGTTGATTGTACAACGTCGTTAGCGACCAGTGAAGATGTGAGTAACTCGTGTTACAACACAGTCAAAAATTCGCAAGTGACAACTGAAACCGAAAGTTATAATGGTTCATTAAGCTTGTCATACCGTTTAGGTACGCACAGTATTTCTGCTCAACAGCTTTACATTATTGATAATGAAGATGAGTCTGAAATTGCTATTTCGCAAAGCCCTGCGGGGAGTTCTACGTTTAGTATTGCGGGTGATGGGATTGCAAACCGTAATCATGAGTTTAATTACGAAGAACGCCAATTAAACATTACTCAAGTTATGGGCCAACATACCTTTTTAGATTATTTTGGTATTGGTGCCGATTGGCAGTACACCGAAGCTAAAGCAACGACTGATATACCTACCAGTGCCGATTTTGAGTTTCGTGACACTTATAATAGTGATGGCAGCTATGCCGGCTCAACTATTACAGGGGATGATAACCGTGTAATTATGTCATACACCAATATGGAAGAGCGTGTTAAATCGTACGGTGGTAACTTAACGCTGCCGCTTAGCTTTGAGTCTATGGAAGTTGAGTTTAAAGTTGGTTACGATTTTTCTGACAGAGCCCGAATATTTAATACCTCAAGCTTTGCTATAAACAACAGTGGCGGCTCAGGTATTTCAATAAACGACGGTAGTAATGATGCGCTTAATAATAGTGGCTTTTTAACTGACGACTTTATTGATAATAACGCTGTGTTAGTTGACTTTAATGAGCCAACAGCCCCTGATGCCGATGATTACATTGCTGCGCAAAAGGTAGATGCAGGTTATGCGTCTTTCGATGTGTTTTATGATCAATGGATAAGAATAAGCGGTGGTATTCGTTATGAAGAATTTAAACAATCTTCTATCGGTACATCGAGCCTTATTTTTGATGAAGACGATTTAAATACCTTTTACGATCCAGATAAAATTCAAGCAGGCTCTGTGATTACCGATGATTGGTACCCGGCACTGTCTATTACCTATGTAGGTGGCGATGATTACCAAGTGCGCTTAGGTTATGGTGAA
The DNA here is from genome assembly GCF_005887105.1 of Pseudoalteromonas sp. S2893. Taxonomy (NCBI): domain Bacteria; kingdom Pseudomonadati; phylum Pseudomonadota; class Gammaproteobacteria; order Alteromonadales; family Pseudoalteromonadaceae; genus Pseudoalteromonas; species Pseudoalteromonas sp. S2893. Next base: position 131,840 of record NZ_PNCY01000009.1, read on the forward strand.
ACAGTAGTTCGTCCTGATTTTCGTGAAGTAGTGCCTGTTACGTATTATGACCCTTTGACCGACATTAGAACGTTTGGTCGTACGGGGATTAAAAGTAGCCCAATTAAAAACTACGACTTACGTTATGAATATTACGGACAAGCCGGTAATTCATTTAGCGTAGCGGCGTTTTATAAAGATATTACTGCGCCAATTGAAACGGTTTTAAACATTGGTGATGAAGATTACTCAGCATCGTTTATAAATGGTGAAACAGCAGAAGTTTATGGTATTGAAGCCGAATGGCTACAAGACTTAACATTTGTAAGTGAAGGCCTATTTACTAGTGGTAATATCACATTAAGTGATTCTGAAGCGTCTATTGACCCAGCACTGGCGGGTACATTAACTAATCCTAAAAAACGTATGACAGGCCACTCTGAATATGTAGTTAATTTACAATTAAACTACGATTCGTTAGATGGCATGCACAGCAGTTCATTAGTTTATAACGTATTTGGTGAGCGAATTTTAGCAGCGGGTGTTGCTAATAGAGATGACGCGTATGAGCAGCCATTTCACTCACTTGATTTAGTTTATACTTATTACCCTGATTTTAATTCTAAGATTAAGTTTAAAGTTAAAAACTTACTCGATGAAGATCAAGAGGTAACACAATCAGACATTATAGTGCGCTCAAAAGAGCAAGGTGTAACGTTTGATTTAAGTTACAGCTACGAGTTTTAATTTTCTTCCCAAGGAAGGGGGATATAATAAAACCTAACTACCGATTAGCCCTGTATTTAATACAGGGCTTTTTTATGACTATGAAAAATATTTAAGTTTCGCTTTATTCACTAGTTTTAGGGCGCTTGGGGTGTTAGGTTAGCTTTATACTAATCAACTTAAATATCTAGTCATTCTAGTGTGCTAAATAAAGCGTGAACGGCGTTATAAATTTTGATGCAAAACAGCTGCATACAAAAATTTATGGCTTGTTATCTCGCTATTAATTTGCCGCTATAAATGATTAATAACTTAATATGATTGGTTTTAATAAAAATTAATTCTCACGCAATGAATTTTAATTTTTAATGTATTAAGGCATCTTTTATGAATCAAACAGTGGAAAAAACAATGAAAAAAGTAGGATTGGTCGGTTGGCGTGGCATGGTTGGCTCTGTGTTATTAGAACGTATGCAACAGCAAAGTGATTTTGCACATATCGACACCACCTTTTTCACCACCTCACAAGCAGGGCAACTCGGCCCTGATATTGCTGGCGACGCAAAACCGTTATTAGATGCAAGTGATGTAAATGAACTTGCGAAAATGGATATTATTGTTACCTGTCAAGGTGGTGATTATACCAAAGCGGTTTACCCTAAATTACGCGAATCGGGTTGGGATGGTTACTGGATTGATGCAGCTTCTGCACTTCGTATGGTTGATGACAGCATTATTGTACTTGACCCTGTAAATAAAGATGTCATTGAACAAGGTTTAGAGCAAGGCGTAAAAACTTTTGTAGGTGGTAACTGTACCGTATCGTTAATGCTACTTGCTTTAGGTGGTTTGTTTGAGCAAGACCTAATTGAGTGGGTAAGCCCAATGACTTACCAAGCGGCCTCTGGTGCCGGCGCTCGTAATATGAAAGAGCTCATAGCACAAATGGGCGCTATTCATTCAAGCGTTGCCGAGCAACTAGATAACCCAAGTTCAGCTATTTTAGAAATTGATAAAATAGTGAGCGAAAAAATGGCTTCAAGCGATTTACCACAAGACCAATTTGGCGTGCCGCTAGCCGGTAGCTTAATTCCTTGGATTGACGTACCAATGCCAAGTGGCCAGTCTAAAGAAGAGTGGAAAGCTCAGGTTGAAGCGAACAAAATTTTAGGATCTTCTAAACAGCCTGTGCCAATTGATGGTTTATGTGTACGTATTGGTGCAATGCGTTGTCATAGCCAAGCGATGACCATTAAATTACGTGAAGACATTAGCGTAGAAAAAATTGAAGAAATTTTAGCTTCGCATAACGAGTGGGTTAAAGTTATCCCTAATGAGCGCGAAATTAGTGCAACTGACTTAACCCCAGTTAAAGTAACAGGTACTTTAAGTATTCCTGTTGGTCGTATTCGTAAATTAGCCATGGGTCCTAAATACATTAGCGCATTTACCGTGGGCGATCAGCTGTTATGGGGCGCTGCAGAGCCACTTCGTCGTATGCTTCGCATCATTGTAGACGGTGAATAATTTCTGCATTTGAAAGTGTATATTAAATAGGGGTTAGCGTATTGCTAACCCCTTTTTTAGTTAAGCGGCACTGCATACGCTACTTTATTTTTTCCTTCGTGTTTTGCTTTCGTTTTGCTATTTACAACGCTTGCGCAATGGTGCTGTAACGCGCTGTATATAAACACACTGTATATAAAGCGCATAAGTTTGTGCTTCATTAATACCAAGGAAAAACGTAATAAATATTAATATTGCCACCCCCTACGCTCTGTTGGAGCAGTCATAAAATTTATGAGTATATGAAAGGTTCAGTAAGCTTGGTTAACTCGGCTCATTGCATTTTTTGGTATAGCTTTTGCTCGTAATAATCTATTACAGCTTTATTCGCTCGGTTTTAGCTGCTTTGTGGGTACTTAATTCACTTATGCAGGTATTTTTTACTTATGCCGAGATGCTAAGCCTTCACATAAGGATAGATAATGGCTTCTACTTTTAAAAATACACGCAAAAAATGGTTTTATGCTTTAGTGGTTATAGCCTTGGGGTTAATTTTACTCAGGGCTTTAGCCCCTTATGCGGTTCAATATTATGTAAATCAGCAGCTTGAACAAACCCAAGGCATAACAGGGCATGTGGGTGATGTTGATTTGTACTTATACCGTGGCGCTTACGCTGTTGATGAGGTAGAAATTTACGCGATAGATGCCACGCAGGTGCCTAAGCCGTTACTGTCTATAGATACACTTGATTTTTCGCTTGCGTGGTCTGCTTTATTAAACGGTAATTTTGTCACCAACATGGCTTTTACCCGCCCAGAAATTGTTATTTACGATAAAGACCCAACTACCGCAGAACAAAACCAACAGGTGAAAGATGAAACCACGTGGGTAGGCCTTGCTAATGATCTCGTGCCTTTTTCAATCGATACGCTACGTATAGACAATGGTAAAGTAACCTTGGTTAACGCCACCAGCGAAGGAGAGCAGCCTACTTACGTATCAAATATAAACGCTAACATTAACAATATTACCAATGCACAAAACCTCTCTAAAACCTTAGTCACGAGTTTAAAAGTAGAAGGGCAGCTAATGGGCGAAGCTAAGCTGTCTTTAAATGGTAAATTAGACCCTTTTAGTGATGAAGCTAATTTTGATTTTAATGTTGAAGTGCAGCGTTTTTCGGTTAAAAATCTCGAAACTGTTTTTAAAGTGTATACCCCATTTGACATTGAAGCCGGCGGAATAGATGGCGCAATGGAATTGGCCGCTAACAATAATAACTTAAATGGATATGTAAAAGCGGGTGTGCACGATTTAAGTGTTTTTTCGTGGCGCGAAGATATAGAAAAAGATGATGACGGTCTATTTACCGCTATTTTTGAAGGCAGTATTGATTTACTCAGCTCGTTATTAGAAAACGACGAGTCAAAGCTGGTGGCTGCTCGTGTGCCCATAGATGGGCAGTTAGATAACGCTGATGTATCTACTTTTGAAGCCGTGGTTTCGGTATTAAAAAATGCGTTTTTTGAAGCATTTAAAATGAAGGTTGATAATGTAATTTCGTTTGAAAGCACGCAAGAACAACAAGGTGAGTAACTAAAAGCCCTTTGTATTAACTCAATACAAAGGGCTTTTTAAGTTTTTAGCAAGTAAAATAGATCAGCTATTTATTGGAGTTGGTAATATCTGAGGTTTTACTTAATAACGTTTTTAGCTCAGCTATTTGCGCTTGTAGTTCAACCACTTGTCCTTGCGTTGCAGGAAGTGAGTTATTATCCGCTTTTAGCTCACGGGCATTTCGATGCTCCTCGCTCATTACTTCTAAAATGGCACCTACCATCATGTTTAAAAACACAAACGCAGTTAAAAAGATAAACGTGAGGTAGTAAATCCAGCTCAGCTCGTACACCGCCATGGTTTCGTACATAATGTCGGTCCAATCTTCAAAGGTGGCTATCCTAAATAGCGTTAACATTGAAATGGATACATCTTGCCAAAGCACGGGGTTAATATCGGCAAACATCATACTGCCCATGGCTGCGTAAATATAAAAAATAACAAACATAAGCAGTGCTATATAGCCCATTTGCGGAATGGCTTTAAGTAACGAATTTACAAGCAAACGCAGCTCAGGGATCATAGATACTAAACGCAGTACCCTAAATATACGCAGCAATCGGGCAAGTAACATGGTTGAGCCTGCAGCTGGGTATAAGCTGCCAAGTACAATAATGGTATCGAATATATTCCAGCCCTTTGAAAAGAAGTCTTTTATTCCTTTACTTGCAATAAATCGAATAATGAGCTCTATTAAAAAGAAAGCTGTGATCCCTACATCCATCCAATTTAGAATAAATTCTACGGTGGGGTGAAGAGAATATGTATGAGCACCTACGGTGAGGGCAGAAACAACAATGACAGCTATAACAAATGATTGAAATATCTTGCTTTTGTCTATACGCTGAAACAGCTTTTGTAACTGCGACATCATAATTATGGGTCCTATGCAAAGTCAGGTTTTTATGACGCTAATATACAATAATATTGTTGCTTTCGATAACGAAAGTGTAAGGAATTCTAATGTTAATCAGTCAAATAACTAAAAGCGCATTGTTGTTTGTGGGATTTTCGGTACTTGCAGGGTGCAGCTCCGACGCTCGCTTTCACGAAATTCAATCAGCGCGTTTAGATGAATGTAATTATAAAGCCGATAAAGAGTATTACGAGTGCCTTGAAAATCAAGATAAAAATTTTGAAGAGTATAAAAAACAGCAAAGTGAAAAAACACAATAATTTATGACTAAAACACAAAAATTGCGTGATAAACAAATACGCCAAGCCCTCACCAACGCCTGTGAACAAATAAAAGCGACTCATTATGGTTTTGCTTATTTAACTCACACCATTGATTTAAAAAACGAAGCAAAGTCACTAAAAATAAGCTGCTATTTTGAAGATGATATAGCCTATAACGACACCGAAGCGCATTTTTGTCAGTTAGTCGATATTATTCACGCTGAGCTTAGCAAAATAAGCTTACCGGTAGCGGCTAAGCAAATAGCGTTTTTAGTTGATTAACATTGGTTTGCCTAGCTATGGACGTTATAATTACCAAAATTATTTTTAGGATGTAAAGCATGGCTGTTCCATCGCGCTCGCAAATCACACCAGGTACAACCGTAAATATTGTATTAAAAGAAGATCAACGCAGCGGCACATTAACTCAAGGTGTAGTTGAGCGTTTATTAACTAAATCACCTAATCACCCGCATGGTATTAAAGTACGCCTAGAAGATGGTCAAGTCGGCCGAGTAAAAGAGATTTTATAATGACAGCGTTAACAGAGCAGGAATTTTGGGATTTAGTGACCACGCCTGAGTTAGGGCTCGACCCACAAAGCGTAAGCGACAACTTAAAAGCTAAATTGAGCGAGTTAACTGACGAGCAGCTCATTGCTTTTGATAAATTTTTTGTTATTCACATGCGCAAATGTTTTACCTGGGATTTATTTGGTGCCGCATTTGTTATGGCTGGTTGTAACGACGAATACGGTTTTAGCGAATTTAGGTGCTGGCTCATCTCCCGCGGGGAGACGGTATTTAATAACGCATTAAGCAATGCCGACTCACTTGCACAGTGCTCCCCTGTGTATTATTTAAATGAGCAACCTTACCCTTATATTGATGAATACGACTTAATAGCCGGTTTATTATTTGAAGAGCGCAACGACGACGAATTACCTTTTGTACCCTCAGGCGAGCAACCTGCAGGTAAACGCTTTAAAGATAAACCCAAGTTTTTAAAACAAAGCTATCCGCAATTATTTGCAAAATACTGGCAGTAATACTTAACGTTATTTACATTCAAGATGGTTGCATTTAACGCCACCATCTTGAATTTTCCTTTCACAGTTGTTCACAATCGTACCCATTTATTCACTTTTTTAAATGACTCTATGTTAATAGTTATGTTACATTAATGTGTTTTTAACTGAACAAACACTGAATATAACAATATACGACATAGGAATGTTATGTATAAAACACTCTCATCAGGATTGATAGCGTTTTGCTTTTTAAATTCGCTAAGTGCACACGCGGCGGTTTCGCAACGAGTAAACAAATCATCTTTATCAGAAGTTAACTTACTTTTAAATCAAAGCGTAGGTTTAACTAATCAGGCATCCACCCATTCTTACTTTATTGAGTTAGATACGCCTCAAGCCTTAAATGCAAAACAAACTCGGTCATCAGCCAAAAAGATGCAGCAGTTTTTTGCAGGCGTGCCTATTTGGGGGCAGCAAATACGAGTGCAACCTAGCAATCAACACATAAGTGGTTTTTTTGCGAAAAATATCGATGCTGTATCTTTAAATAAAACGGCTAATAATCAGTTTGATGAATTTTCTGCGGTTAAATCTATTTTAGTAAACGCTAAACTTGATGAATCTACTGCTTATCAAGTATTAAACAACCAACGTTATGTTTATATTGATAACGGAGTCGCACATTTTGCTCGCTTAATTGAATTAAATGTATTTGAAAATGGCGTTGAAAAAAAGCCAATAGGTTTAGTAAGCGAATCTGATTACAGTGTATTTAAACAGTGGGATAATATTAAAAGTGCCCAAGGTACAGGCCCTGGCGGTAATACAAAAATAGGGCAGTATGAATACGGCACTGACGTTGAAGCACTGGATGTGACGCAGCGTGGTGAGATGTGTTTTTTAGAAAACGAGAAAGTTAAAACTGTCACCATGGAGTCGGGTTTTGAGCCAAGTGAAGCTTACTCTTTTGCCTGTGATAGGAATACCTACAAAGAAGTAAATGGAGCTTACTCCCCACTAAATGATGCCCATGCATTTGGTACTGCGGTATTTGATATGTATCAACAATGGTACAACACGGCTCCGCTTACTTTTCAATTGTTGATGCGTGTTCACAGTGGTGATAACTGGGAAAATGCAACGTGGAATGGTCAGGCCATGACCTTTGGCGATGGCGCTGATAGGTTTTACCCGTTGGTTTCACTTGATATCGTATCTCATGAGGTAAGCCATGGTTTTACTAGCCAAAACTCTAATTTAATTTATGCAGAACAATCTGGTGGTATAAACGAATCTTTTTCTGATATGGCGGGTGAAACAGCCGAGTATTTTTTACGCGCAGAGACTGATTGGTTATCTGGCGCTGATATTTCAAAAACTAGCCCCGCACTTCGTTATTTTGAAACGCCATCACTAGATGGGCTTTCGATTGACCACGCAAGTGAATATTACTCAGGTATGGATGTTCACTTTAGTAGTGGTGTTTTTAATCGTGCTTTCTTCCTACTTTCGAACACTGATGGTTGGGACCCTAAAAAAGCGTTCGAGATAATGCTTTTTGCAAATCAAAACTATTGGGTTAACTCTAGTGATTTTATTGATGGTGCCTGTGGTGCTATAAATTCTGCTATTGATTTAAGGTATGAAGCTAACGATGTCATCGCAGCATTTAATGAAGTAGGCGTTACTTGCGATAACATTCAGTTTATAGATGCCGATGCCGATTTAATGGATGATAACTGGGAGCTGTTTTACGGATTAGATCCTAGTAATGCTGATGACGCTGGACTTGATTTAGACCAAGATGGTTTAACAAACCTTGAAGAATACTTAGCGAATACTTTCCCTAATGCAACGGATACCGACTCAGATGATCTATCAGATTATGATGAAGTTAATGTATACCTTACTGAACCTAACAATGCAGACTCTGACTTTGACCGCATGCCTGATGGCTGGGAAGTTTCGTTTTCATTAAACCCATTAAATGCAGATGATGCTCAACTTGATTTAGACTCAGACACCTGGAGTAATGTAATCGAGTTTTTTGGTAACAGTGACCCTTCAGACGCAAGCTCTGAGCCGGTCGTTTTTCCTGAAACAACCTTTGACTTCGATGATGCAGCTGTTCCAGATTTGCTTATTTCGTCAAATTTACAAACGCCTTGGTTAACAACTCAAATTAATGAAGATTCTGGCTTTGTGTTGACTAATAACGACATTACAGACAACCAATCAACCAGTGTTGAGTTTAGCTTTTTAAATAGCGAGCAAGGCTATGTAAACTTTAACTACGCATTAGACACAGAAGTTGGTTATGACTATTTTACTGTTTATATTAATGGTTCAGTTGTTTTAGATGAGTCAGGCATAAGCCAGTGGAAAGCGGCGTCTTTCCAAGTTCCTGCTGGGCTAAATACTGTTAAGTTTACTTATTTTAAAGATATGTCCGTTTCTACTCCTGCAGATGCTGTATATATAGATAATTTATATATAGGGCCTAATTTTCCTGATGCTGATAATGACGGTATGTCTGATTCTTGGGAATTACAGCATGGTCTTGATATTAATAATAGTGAAGATGCATCACTTGATGCTGACGCGGATGGCTTATCTAACCTTTTAGAGTTTTTAAACGCGGGTTTACCAAATAACCCTGATACAGATGGCGATACTATCCCTGATGGCTGGGAGTACAATAATAGTTTAGATTTAACCAGCTCGTCTGATGCAGCAGAAGATGCAGATAATGATGGGTTTTCAAATCTAACCGAGTATTTAGCAAACACTGATCCGCAGTCAGATACTTCTTTCCCTGTTGCTTTAAACCTCACTACCTCCTTTGAAGGCTCTGCACTACCTAGTTGGATGGTTGAAGCCGAAGGTTCTAGTGCTCCTTGGTTTATTACGAATGATTTTGCGACCGACGGTATACAAAGTATTCGCTCAGGCGTTATTAGTCACTCACAGTTTAGTAGCTTCACCGTAACAGGTTTATTTGAAGAGAGTGTATTAGCATTCGATTATAAAATTGAATCAGAGTCTTGCTGCGATTTTTTAAGTATTACTATTGATGGACAACCCGTTTTTGAGCGTAATGACCGAGGTAATTCAAATACCACAGAAGCAACGTCTATTGTGCTTAACCTAAGCGAAGGGCTTCATAATATTGAATTTAAATATTATAAAGACGGTTCTGTCTCATTCGGTGCCGATACTGTATGGCTTGATAACTTTGCTTTATTTTCTCCAACTGATTTAACAGATACTGATAACGATCAACTGCCAGATTACTGGGAATTAGTTAATGGATTAAATCGCCTTGATGCAAGTGATGCTGCATCTGATGCTGATACTGACGGTCTTTCAGCCCTAGAAGAATTTAACCTAGGAACAAATCCAACCTCAGCAGATACAGATGGTGATGAACTAAGTGATGGCTATGAGGTAAGTAATGATCTTTTACCTTTAGATGCTGCAGATGCTAATTTAGATTACGATGAAGATGGCTATACAAATATTCAGGAGTTTTACTCTCAGAGTCTAGCTAACGATGCTTCATCATTAGTGCAATCTTTCACGCAATTAAATGAAAGCTTTGAAGATGGCCTTCTTCCGACTAAGTTTACCGAACTTGCTGTTAACTCTTGGGGTTGGCAAGCTAATACAAGTTGGTCAACTTTGGGCGATGCAAGCCTTAGCTTAGCATTAACGCCTACTAGCAAGGTTGGGGGGTTTGCCATTGCGGGGTTATTTGAAGCCGGTTTTATTAACTTAGACTATTTGGTTTATGACTCTCCAGCGCTGCAAATAAGCTTAAATGGTAGCCCTATAGATGTAAATCGTGGTAGCCAGTCTCGTTTATTGTTACCGGTAGATGATGGTTTTAATATTATTAAAGTTAAATATGAGGACTTATACCTTCAGCAGCAACCGTTATCAGTTGATAACATTACCTGGTCTGCAGATATAGACCTCACCAGCGACTATGATTCGGACGGTATTCCTGATTTTTGGGAAGTTGAATATGGGCTAAATGCTTTAGAACCCTACGACGCTAATTATGACGCCGACTATGATGGTTTGACTAATTTACAAGAGTATCAACTTTCGGGTAATCCGCTTAGCTCAGATTCAGATGGCGATGGTGTCCAAGACAGTGAAGATAGCCACCCAGATGATGCAAGCCGCGGTGAAAATAGTCCGCCTGAGTTTATATCGAGTCTTGAGCCGATTACGCTTGAAGCGACTTCACAAATTACTAATATTACCCGTCTATATACTCCAGAGGCTAGAGATAACGGTCATTTAGAGCCTCAAGTATACACAAGCTCAGGGTCTTACCTGCCCCTTGGCGAGCACCAGATTACATGGATTGCACGAGATAATGTTGGTAACGAAACATCGGCGATACAAACAGTCACACTTGTTGATACAACTGCCCCGATTATCCAACCGTATACTTTTAATGTTTATGGCAGCACGATCGCGGCTATAAAAAATGCACTTGTAGATAATCGTGTTATTTACGATAGTGTTTCAGCTATAACGCTTCTGGAAATTGATGATAGCTTTGTATTTAGAACGGGCGATGTATCTATTCCTGTATCTGCAGTTGATGAAGCTGGAAATCATGTATCAGGCGACGTAAGGGCTATGATTTTCCCTGAAATCAGTATTCAGCCTACTACGTATGTGTATCAAAATGGTAATGTGCTTGTAGATGTTTTTATTAGCGGCGCTAACCCATATGGTTACTCTAGCTTTCATTTACAAGCTAATAATAGCACCCAGTATTTTACTACTAATCAGTATGGACCTATTAAGCTTGAGTTAGCGCGAGAATTTGTAGGTAGCGCAGCAAGTATTAGTGTCCTATCTAATGGTAATGCGTTTATAGACAAAAATGATAACAGCCAGCTAGTGTACTTAAGTGAAGCGGCACAGGCGCAGTTTATTACTGATTTTTATCAAAATGGTAAAGCAGTTAATAAAACTATTCAGCGTTCTTTACCTGACTTTAATGCCACCATTAAGTTAGTAAATTTACCGAGTACAGGTAGTGATGTATCCCTTGAGCTTATTGGCCCCACAGGTGTTGATTTTTACATTTATAAAACAGCTGATTCACAGTGGGATGTTTCATTTAGCGCAAATCTTTCTGAGCAAACCAATAATATAGATTTAACTTTACGCGTAAAACAAGGTGATGAACTACTAGCAACTAAGCAAACTAGTTTACGTATTGTTGATAGCGTTATATTTGATGACCCTGAGCTAGATACTGATGGCGACGGTATACCTGATATTGAAGAAGGAGTAGGTGATAGTGATAAAGATGGTATTGCTGATTACCTAGATAGCACTTCTACTACTAATACAGCTATCTTAGCTTCAGGTGATAGTGCTCACAGTATTGATGAGTTTAATCACTTAGCTGTAGGTAGCATTAAAGAGGCTCTAGCAGCGGGTTATATTGCTGATATGTCTATTTCTGAACAAGCGCTTAGCACTTATTTCTCAGATTTAGATATAATAGAACCTCACTTCCAAGCTAAAAGTGATGTAATTAACCTTCGTGTTACGTTATCTAATTCATCAAGCACCGCAGAAATTGCACTACCTGAGTATGTAAATGCAATTTTAAGCTCAGACATGCAAGTAAGAGTACTAACCGCTGCTGGTTGGCAGTCGGCCACTGTATTATCAGGTAATGTATATGAGCAAGTGTGTTCACGCTGCTTTAGCTTTGCAATCGCAGATGGTAGCGCATTCGACCTTGATGGAGAGGTTAATGGGGTTATTGAAGTTGTGGCAAAACTAGCGCAGGAGAGTCTAAATCAGGCGCCAGTATTAGATGTAGATATGCCGGCCACAATAGAAGAGCTTGCTACTATTGAGCTTGATGCTTCTGGCTCTACTGACCCTGATGGAGATACGTTATCTTACGAATGGCGTGTTGAACACCCTCAGTTATCCATTACAGCTGAGGATACTCAAGGTAAAGCGGTACTTACCGTGGGTGAGCTTGAGCAAACGGTTGATGCGGATATTACGTTAGTGATATCAGATGGCTATGAGCAATTTACGCAAGTATACACCGTTAGCTTTTTACATGTTAATCAGCTACCAAGTGTAGAATTAAGTACATCTGCGGTTTCGGTTAAAGAAGGTCAGGCAGTTTCAGTGACAGCGTCTGCAAGCGATAAAGAATCCTCAGAGCTTTCTTTTAAGTGGGTTCAAACAATGGGTGTAGAAGTGGCGCTAAGCGATGTTGACTCCAGCACACTTAAGTTTACAGCGCCGAGTGTGTCGCAAACTACAGAGCTGGGCTTCAAGCTTATTGTATCTGATGGTGAAGGTGAGACTGAGCAAAGTTTAGCTGTGACTGTCACTAATGCATCTGGCACAAGTAGTGAAAAGGGCAGTGGCGGTGGTTCATTAGCCTTCATTTTGCTGCTTTTAGCACTTTCTGTTGTGTACACAAGAGCGCAGTGCTTTAAGTAACACTTACTAATAAATATATTCTTATATTGATAAAAGCCCCTTGATGTATTCAAGGGGCTTTTTCTTTTATGAACCAAATGTATTTTAAGTAAGTATAGAGTTGAGTGTGTTATGCTATTTTTATTAGTAATGAGTTGGAATTTTAATGAGTTATCGTAAAATTTTATTATGTATGAGCTGTTTATTTCTAAGTAATGTACTTTTTGCTAAAACTGTTACGCCGAGTAATAAAAGCCGTTTTATACCGTTATTAAAAACAATGCTTGGCGATTACCAGGTGGTAACTGCTAACTCCCCACTGTGTGTGGATAGTCAGTTGAGTTTAATTAACCCAGTTTACCCAGACGCGGGTTTTAAATTAGGCGAGCATATTGCGTTTGAAAGTTTACACAACGGCACCCGTACAACTAAAAAGCCAAACTTTTGTTTTGTAACTAGCTCGTATAAATACAAAAGTGATGGTGTTGATAACAGCTTAAAAATGAGCCGCTGTATTGACCCCAATAACGAAAAAACCATCAGACAAAGCATTAAGTTTACCAGTGTTACAACGCTCAAATATACGCAGAATACCCCCGCAGTAGAGTGCACATTTACAAGACAATAATTTACTTGCAATGAATTTGCGGTATATCGTGCCAGCGCGTTGTGTATTGGGGCGATAAGTAATCTCTGTTCATATGCCAGCCTTGATTTAGTTTGCTGCTGGCTAGGGTGAGTATGCCTTTTCCGTAGCGGTTGTTTATTGTATCAAGACACTGCATTAATTTAGGGTTATCGGCACTTTGGCTAAATAAATCAGTTTGCTGATACTGCACCGAGGTAAGCTCTAAAGCGCCTACACCACATTTATAAAACCGTACACCTGGCTGATAAATATGAGTAAATACTTCTGATACAGCATTGGCCATTACGCAGGTATCGTTAGTGGGGGTGGCAAATTTATATATAAACGACTTTTTACAATAGCGGTCTTCGTGTTTGCCAGTGGCGGCAAATATATAAAGCTGTTTTGCTAATGAGCGCTGCCCTCGTAGTTTACTGGCAACCGTGGTTACGTGGTTAATAAGGGCGGTTTTAAGTGCAGTAGGCTCACTGATCCGCTCACCAAAGCTGCGAGTAGAATATATTTCTCGCTTATCTTGGCGTACATCGTCCCATGTTAAGCACGCTATACCATTTAGCTCACTTACGGTACGCTCTACTACCACACTAAACGCGCGGCGCATGGTTTTAGGGTTTTGCTGTGCCAGATCCCACGCGGTATGTATGTTCATTATATTAAGCTTTTTAGCTAGGCGCTTACCTATGCCCCATACATCGGCGCAGCTCATTCTTTGTAAAATTGCTTGGCGGCTTTGCTCGTTATTTATAACGGCCACCCCATCAAACCCGCTTAGCTTTTTAGCTGCATGGTTAGCGGCTTTTGCCAAAGTAGGTGTTGGGCCAAAACCAACACCCACAGGGAGTTTAGTTTCGCGCCAAACGGTACGCCTTATTGTATGCCCGTACTCGTGCCAGTTTTGTATAAGGGGTGTGTAGCCAGTAAAGTGCAAAAACGACTCATCAATACTGTATATGTATTGTGTGTCGCAAAAGCGGCCAATTACGTTCATCATTTTGGCGCTTAAATCGGCGTACAACTCATAGTTACTCGAACGTACAACCACCTTGTGTTGCTCAAGCAGGTGCTTAACTTTAAAATAAGGGCCAAATTTAGGAATGTTTAAGCGCCGAGCTATCGGGCATACCGCACATACGCAGCCATCGTTATTAGTTAAAACCACCACAGGTTTAGAGCGAATAGCGGGGTCGAACACTTTTTCGGCACTGGCATAAAATGCAACGGCATCGACTAAGGCGTACATTTTAATAGCTCAGGGCTTGGGCGGTGCATTCTAATTGATAGTGTAACCACTCCCTCTAACTGAAACTCATCAGCTGAGGTTAGTTGTACCGGCTTATGTAAAGGCGATGCAGAGAGTAACCGCGCATTGGTTTTATCTAATAGCTTACACACAAATAAGCCATTTAAGTTAGCAACAATAACATCGCCGTTATCGGCTTGCTCAGCACGGTCTACAAGAAGTAAGTCGCCTTCAAAAATCCCCACCTCTTGCATGGAATTACCCGAGGCAATACCAATAAAGGTGGCGTCGGGGTGCTTTATTAATAGCTCATCAAGAGAAACACCGAGCTCGGCGTATTGCGCCGCGGGCGATTCAAACCCACACACACCGGCTTCTATATAAACGGGAATAACAAACATAACACAACCTAAAACGCATATACTGTATAAGTGTACAGTATATGCGTTTTGTGTAAGTTATGCCAAGAAATGAAAGACAGATCACGCCATGTTTTTGATCATTTGTTGCGCGGTATCTAAAAAGTCTTTGATTTGCTGCGGGTTTAAGTTTTTACACATTTGATCATTTATTTGCTGCTCAGAGGCTAATAACTTATCAAACAATGTATTGCCTTGCTCGGTGAGCGACAAAATAAAGCAACGTTTGTCGTGCTCACTTGCTTGCTTATTAATAAGGTTTAACGCAATAAGATCTTTAATTAAGCGGGCAATTTGGGCTTTGTCGCGCTGTGTTTTAGTCACAATGTCGTTAGCGGTACAGTTAGATGTACTGGCAATAATGTGTATACAACGCACGTGCATAGCATTAATACCAAGGTCGCCTGCGTTAATAGCCTCGCGAATTGTTACGCGGTAATTTTGCATCAGCTCAAATAGGGTATTTGATAAAAGCGTGTTCATAAGCTCTCTAATGGTTGACAATATCAATTAGTTTGTTATAGTTGATTTTATCAACCAATAGGGCGTTGTGCAATGCTTGCTTTAAAAAGCAGTTAACTATTTTGTTAAACGAGGTGATTTTAAATGGGTAAACAAGTTCGCAAAGCTACGGTACTAAGTACTGAACAAATAACACCGCATTTACAGCGCATTGTTGTAGGCTCAGATGAGTTTTCGGATTTAACACAAGCGCATATTGGCAGCTATGTAAAAGTGCTTATTCCCCAAAATGGCAAAGTTGATTTTAATTTAAAAACCGCGTGTATGCGCTCTTACACAATAAGGGACGTTGATGATGCAACGGGCGCGTTAACGCTCGACTTTGTAATAAACATGCACCAAGGTCCGGCTACGCAATGGGCTATAACTGCAAAAATAGGTGACGAGGTTGGCATAGCGGGCCCAGGCCCTAAAAAGCTTGATAATTACCAGCATCCGCATTATGTATTACTAGGCGATTTAACCTCAGTTAATGCAATAAAAGGGTACATGCAGCAGTTACCCGCCAGCGCAAAAATTGACGCGTTTGTGCATGCCCCTACTGAGCAAGACATTATTGATTTAAACACGCAGCGCGATGTTAATTGGTTAATTACAGATACCCCAGATACGGATATGCTCAGCGCGCTTAACAATTTGCCACACACGAACGAGCCACCTATTGTATTTATGGCATTAGAGGCGGGGTTAGTACGTAAAGCAAAAACCTTACTTACCCAGGATTGTAATATACCGCGCAGTAATATAGTTTCCTCTGGTTATTGGAAAAAAGGCGTAGACTCAGAGGGTTATAAAAAAGAGCGCCAGCAAAGCCCTGAGCTTGCATGAATACCTTAGAGCAAAACAGCCTAACGCTATTTTGCTTTTATCCGTTACCTAACTTGAATTGAATAAATAGCAGACCCATTTAAGTGTTTTATGCTGATGATGAAGCCCATTATTAGCATGCATTTTAAGGAGCTGCTATTTTGTTATCTTCCATTCCCTTTTCGTTATTAGAGCTTGCCCCCATGATCAAAGGGGACAGCGTTTCTCATACGCTCAATAAAACCACTAAATACGCCCAGCGTGCCGACCAATTAGGGTTTAATCGCTTTTGGTTGGCCGAGCATCACAATATGCCCGGTATAATTTGTGCTGCCACCTCAATATTAGTAGGTCACATTGCAGGTAAAACTCAGCGTATACGGGTTGGCTCTGGCGGAATAATGCTGCCGAATCATTCTCCCTTAGTTGTGGCTGAGCAATTTGGTACGTTAGAGAGTTTATACCCTGGACGAATAGATTTAGGCCTTGGCCGCGCCCCTGGTAGTGATCCAGTAACCAGCCGTGCGCTAAATAATGATATGAGCCGCGCAGAAAACTTCGCGGGGGAGGTAACAGAGCTGCAAACATTATTAGGCCCATACAATGGCACACACCCTATACGTGCTATCCCGGGGGAGGACACAAACGTACCGCTTTGGTTATTAGGCTCAAGTTTGTTTAGCGCCCAATTGGCCGCGCAAAAAGGGTTGCCTTATGTATTTGCAGGGCACTTTGCACCGCGTTTTGTACACGATGCCATTGCACTATATAAGCGAGAATTTAAAGCCTCAAATGTACTCGATAAACCCTATGTAATGCTTGCCTTACCCCTGGTAGCAGCAGAAACCGATGAAGAAGCGCAGTACCTCTGTACCACCTCAAAGCAACGCGTGCTTGAATTAATACGCGGCAAAGAGCTGTGGCTAAAGCCACCGGTAGAGAGTATGGAAGGTTTATGGAGTGAGCAAGAGCGCGCCCACGTAGAAAACTTTTTAAGCTTAAGCGTTGTTGGCGGGCATGTGAGTATAAAACATAAATTACAAATGATAGCGAAAGAGCTAGAAGTGGATGAGTTTATATTTACCAACGATGTTTACGACAGCGAAAAACGCCACCGAGCCCTAGAAATTTTAATGGAAATAAAGCATTAATTAAAAAAGGAAGTGTTTAGTTAAGCAAACGTACACACAAGCCTTGCTACTATGTAGACATCATTAAAAGTGAATACAAACTTATTAACTTTAGGTGATGTCTGAACAAACACTTTCGATAATTAAACATATTTAGGTTGCCAAGGATAAGGCCCATTATGCATTATTTATCGTTCTGTTTTTTCAATCAAACTGATTTAAACAATCAATTTTAAGACATCACTTTTATTTTTTATAATGTAGTTATTAACCAAACATCATTAAATTAAAGGAAGGTACACCGTGAACGCTCTAACAACCGCATCGGCTAATTCAGTTACTCATACAGCGCAGCCAAAAGTTGCTCTGATAGCTGAAGGTGGCGGACAACGAGGGATATTCACAGCCGGTGTATTAGATGCATGGTTAGAGCAAAACTACGACCCATTTGATTTATTTATTGGCACCTCTGCCGGCTCGCAAAATTTAACAAGCTATTTAGCACGCCAAAAAGGTTATGCTAAACGCTTAATTAGAGGGCTTTCGCGTAACAAACGCTTTTTTCAATTAGGGCGTGGTTTAATGGGCAAGCACATTGTTGATTTAGACTGGTACTTTGAAAAAACCACCGAAGTAAACAGAGCCCTTGATTTCAAAACAGCAAAAACCAGCTTAGGCGAGCGTGAGCTGCTTATAACAGCAACCAATGCACGCGACAGAAAAGCCTATTACCTTTCACCTACAGGAGAAGGTAAGCAATGGCGCGATTTGTTAAAAGCATCGAGCGCGTTACCTTTTTTGTATAAACAAGGCGTTAAACTTACTCCTTGGTTAGGTACAAAAGCAGCAAACGAAGCGCATTTAGCTGCAGAGCAATCAAGTGAAGATTTTTATTTAGATGGCGGCTTAGCTGCGCCACTGCCTGTACGCGAAGCTTATAACCGTGGCGCACGAAAAATCGTGGTAATAAGAACCGTTGATGAGCATTTTCAGGCGCAAACTGCATGGGTTCAAAAGCTTAGAACATTTGCATGTGCATCAGGCTACTGCCCAAAAACACTTGATTACTTGATTCAACACGAGCAAGCATACCTAGACGAGCTAACGTTTATTGCAAACCCGCCTAGTGATGTAGAAATTATACAAATTTTTGCAGACGAAAAGCTACACAGTAAATTATTAGGTAGCTCGAATGATGATTTACGCTTTGATCATAAGCTAGGTGTAAAAGCAGGCCGCGCTTATTTAAAAAGCCAAAACGCACGTATAGTAGATTACGCACACAGCTACGCTATGTAGCTGTGTATTAACGCTTAAACTTAAATTACTACTTAAGTTTAAGCTTTTGGTAAAGCGCCGTGGCAAAATTAAAGCTCTGCTTTTTTTAAACTTATCGATGGCTTTTTATTGCTAATTGCCGCGCCTATTAAAATAAGCGCTAAAGCAATAAACACTGACCAACTAAAGGGAGCCTGCGAGGCGAGTATTAAAATAAAAGTAGAAAGCACCGGCGTTAAAAAACTTAACGAGGCTAATAGCGATCGGTTACCAAATTTTAAACCATGATCCCATAAATAAAATGCACCTCCCACTGGGCCTAACCCTAATAAAATAGCGCCTAGCCATTGTGAAACAGACAAACTAGTAACGGTTGTTTCAAAATAAAAATGTGCACAAAGGGCAAGCACAGCTACAATAAGTGAAAGCCAGCCTATGTCATCTACATGGCTATTAAATTGCGACATTAAATAAGAATAACTAGACCACAGTACTGCACAGCAACCTGCAAAAAAATACCCTAAGTAATACTCTCTATTGATAGATAGCCCACTGCCATCGGTAATTAAACTAAGCGTGCCTAAAAACCCCAGTAATCCGCCCAAGATTGCTTTAAATTTAGACCCAGGGGTAGCCACAAATACACCCAGTAATAATGGCCAAAGGTACACAATTAAGCTTACCTCTATTAAAGGGCCGTATTTTAAAGCCATAAAATAACAAAAGTGAAAACCAAATAAGCCGGTAACACCTATTACAATTTGTTTTTTTGAAAGCTTAGGAGGGGTTAATAATGGCTGTTTTGTAGCAAAACGTTTTACTAATAAAATAATAAAAGAAAGTGCAAAGCACATAAAAAGTAACTGAAAAGCCGGGAGCGCTTTGGTTAAATTACCCAGTAAAGCTAAAAGCCCCCACGAAAATATTGCTAAAAACCCTATGTGTGTTGCCATTAATTACCCTCCGTAAATACTATGTACTGAGTCTATCAATATAGGTTTTTAAAAATGTGCTAAAAAGACGGTGTTATTGTCTGCTCTGACGCTATTTAACCTACGCTCTGCCTGAGCTTGCTTTATTATCTCGTGTTTAGGTTATCTATATTACTGCTTTGCAAACGCCTTAGGTGGCTGTCCAAAATATAAATTAAACCGGCGGCTAAACGCAGAGGCATCGTTATAACCAATGCGCTCGCCTACTAAAGCAATCGGTAAGTCTGAATGGGTTAAAAGGGCGCGAGCGTGCTGCATTCGCAACATAGTTAAATATTGCAGCGCACTCATAGTGGTACTTTTTTTAAACACAGTTTTAAATTGTGTAACACTTAAACAGGCTATATCGGCCAGCTCTTTTAACGTGTAGGGGTAGGCTAAATTTTGCTTAACAGTGGTTATTACATTATCTATTCGCTTATCAATATTACTGTGGCTGCTTTGCTCACAAAGTAATAAGTAAAATAAATCAAAAGTTGAACTTGTAAGCTTTTCATCGCTAACAACGAGCAGTTGCTGCTCTATAAACTGTAAGTAACTTAATAAACGGCTATCTATTGAGATTTTAGGGCATAAAAGGTTAATAAGGTTTTCAGGGAGTACGTCTAAATCTGCCACAATAAAACGCGCTGCTTCATCGGCCGTAAAGGCATGTATTACGTTTTTCTCTATAACGATACAACGGCCCGTACTCACCGTTGTTTTAAAGTCATTATTTAACGTTATAAAAATTTCCCCGTGTAGGGGTAAAACGAGTTGATGGTAATTATGCTGGTGGCGCTTTATATCTTGCGAATAATACCGAATAGAAAGCTTATTCATTACCTACTCCAATACCTAATACAGAAACCGAGTATTGCCTAACATACTTTAAGTAAAACATGGCGTTAATTAAACCTAAGTAGATGACAATAATATGCTGGTTTCGCTATTTAAAATGCCTTCTATTTCGCGTACTTGCCTGAGTACGCCATCAAACTCACCTAAATTTGCCGCCTGTATTTCAGCCACTAGATCCCAAGCGCCATTGGTTGTATGTAACTTTGTTAGCTCTGGTATGCCGCGCATGGTTTTAATTACCTGCGATGTAGATTTACCCACCACTTCCACCATCATTATTGCTCTTACAGCTTCGGTTTCTATGTGTTCGTGTACACGCACCGTAAAGCCTAATATAGCGCCCGATGAGACTAAACGGTCTAAGCGATTTTGCACTGTCCCGCGCGACACCTTTAAAACATCGGCTAGGGCTGAAATAGAAGCGCGGCCATCTTTTCGTAATTCGGCTATTAATGCGTTATCTAATGAGTCGTAAATGTAAGGGGTCATAAAACGCCTTGGGTTATGTGTTTATTACAAATTACTAAATTTGTACTTTATTGCATAGCAATTTGCTAAAAAATACTATTATTTGTATAAACTTTTGGCATTTTAAGTAACACCTCTGGCCTATAAACTTATTACAATTAATTTATTTAGTCATTAAAGAGGTATTTATGAGTCAT
This sequence comes from Pseudoalteromonas sp. S2893, assembly GCF_005887105.1. Lineage (NCBI taxonomy): Bacteria > Pseudomonadati > Pseudomonadota > Gammaproteobacteria > Alteromonadales > Pseudoalteromonadaceae > Pseudoalteromonas > Pseudoalteromonas sp. S2893. The sequence goes on from NZ_PNCY01000009.1 coordinate 152,907, forward strand.
TTTATCGCACAACCTAAACAAGGTGTTCCATTCGTTAGCGTACAGGCAATGGCCAAACTTATAAATAAAGTCGGAATAGAAAACGTGTTGCTTGAGCTTACCCAAAGATTAGAACAGGACTTTGCTCGCTGGGATGAGTTTGATAAATCGCCACGTTATGCAGCGCACTCTCCTGATGGCGTAATAGAGCTTATGCCAGTGAGCGACGATAAAATGTTTAGCTGTAAATATGTAAATGGTCATCCAAAAAACACCTTTAAGGAACTTCAAACCGTGGCCGCGTTTGGTATTTTGTCGGATGTTGATAGCGGCTATCCGGTTATGATCAGCGAAATGTGCTTACTAACAGCCTTACGCACAGCGGCCACATCGGCGCTTGTGGCAAAGTATTTAGCGCCTAAGCACTCAACAACACTTACATTAATTGGTAATGGTGCACAGTCTGAGTTTCAGGCATTAGCTTTTAAAGCCGTATTAGGCATTACTCACATTCGTTTATACGATATTGATAAAAATGCCTCACAAAAAGCCTACAACAACTTAAGTGGTTACGGTTTAAATGTAACTCTATGCAATAGCGCAGAAGAGGCCGTACAAGGCGCGCACATTATTACAACCTGCACAGCCGATAAAAAAAATGCCACTATTTTAACCAGCGATATGATCCCCCAGGGCGTGCATTTAAATGCCATTGGTGGCGATTGCCCTGGTAAAACAGAGCTTGATTCACAATTATTAACGCGCGCAAATGTGTTTGTAGAGTACGAACCGCAAACCAGAATAGAGGGCGAAATACAGCAAATGAGCGAAACCTTTGCCGTAACAGAGTTTCATAAAGTAATTAATAAACAAACACCTGGGCGTACAAGTAACAACGAGCTTACTATTTTTGATGGGGTAGGCTTTGCAAGCGAAGACTTTACGGCGCTGGTGTATATTAAAGACGCGCTGGTGGCTGCGGGTGAGTTTGAACTACTTGATTTAATTACACAACAAGCTGATCCGCGTAATTTATTTTCGGTACTTAATAGTACACAACCATCAAAAACACCTAAGCAAGAGCAAGTCGCATGAGCCACATAAAGCAAGCACCAACAGCGGTGGTGATGGTGCGCCCGCATCACTTTACATCTAACCCACAAACCATGCTAGACAACACGTTTCAAAGTACCTGTAACTCACAAAATCAGAGTCAGCTTGCCTTTGACGAAGTCACTAATGCGGTTAAATTATTACAAAACGAGGGCGTAACGGTTCATCTTTTCGAAGACGAGCATACACACACGCCCGATTCTGTGTTTCCAAATAATTGGTTTTCTACCCATCAAAGTGGCGAGCTAGTTATGTACCCAATGTACGCAGAAAACAGAAGGTTAGAATATCGAAAAGATATTATTGGTTTTTTGACTAATCACTATAAAGTGTTGTCTGTGACTGATTATTCATTTTTAGCGAAAGAAAATGCATTTTTAGAAGGCACAGGATCGCTTGTTATTGACCACCCCCATAAGCTTGCTTATGCAGTAGAATCTAAGCGCACTACTAAAACCGTGGTTAATACAGTGTGCGAGCAATTAAAGCTAAAACCTGTTGTATTTAACGCCTACGATGAGCAAGGTACTGCGGTTTATCATACTAATGTATTAATGTGTGTAGCTACAGAGTTTGCCATGATCAGCTTAAATATGGTGCCAAATAGTCAGCACAAACAATTAACTAGCCATTTTATACAAAGCCATTTAGAAGTAATAAACTTATCTAATGAGCAAATAAGTAGCTTTTGCGGCAACGCAATAGAGTTACAAGGTACAAATGGTCGTATTTTAGCACTCTCACAAACGGCGTTTAATGCACTTACAACCGAGCAAAAAGCAGCAATACAAAAAACAGCTAAACTTGTTCCGTTACCTATACCAACCATAGAGTCGGCGGGAGGTTCGGTTAGATGCATGATTGCTGGCATACACCTGCAAAGTAAATAACCTACCACTAAGTCAACATACTAAGGCAGCTTAGCTGCCTTAATCTATGGCTAACATGCATTATTAAATGCCAATTACTCAACTACGCGCTGAGTAAAAACATAATAAATACAAAAGGATTAGCCCATGTTCGATACCGTAGTAAAAAGTGTAAATGGCCTATTATGGGGAGAAGGCCAAATACTAATCTACATACTACTGTTTGCAGGTATTTGGTTTTCGGTACGTTTAAAAGCAATTCAAATAGTAAAATTTAAACACATGTTTAGCCTGTTAAAAGGCAGTAGCAAGTGTAAAAAAGACGACATTTCATCATTTCAAGCATTGTGTACTGGCCTGTGTGCACGTGTAGGTACAGGTAATTTAGCCGGGGTCGCTGTTGCAATTTCGCTAGGCGGAAGCGGCGCCATATTTTGGATGTGGGTTATAGCCATACTCGGCATGGCAACCGGCTTTGCCGAAAGTGTATTAGGGCAAGTGTATAAAGTACGCGATAGTAGTGGCGAATTTAGAGGCGGCCCCGCCTATTATATTCAACAAGGTTTGGGCAGCCGTGCCTTTGCTATTGTGTTTGCCGCGTGTTTATTTTTAGGTTATGGCTTTACCTTTAGTGCCATGCAAACCAATACCATAACCGACGCCCTTAACTATGCTTTTCAAGTACCTACCTTTTATTCTGGATTAGTTATTACCGTATTAGCAGGCTCAATTATATTAGGCGGCTTTAAAGCCATTGCCCGCTTTGCTGAGCGAGTAGTGCCATTAATGGGCATATTATTTGTAGCCGCGGCGGTTATTATTACGATTATGAATTTACCGCAAGTGCCTGCCATGCTTAAAGATGTGTTTTTATCAGCGTTTGGTTTACAAGAAGCAGGCGCAGGAGCAATGGGCGCTGCCATTAAAAACGGTATACAACGCGGATTATATTCTAACGAAGCCGGCGCAGGTAGTGTGCCGCATGCTGCAGCAAGCGCAAGCCCAATGCCTAATCACCCCGTTACACAAGGGTATATACAAATGCTTGGCGTGTTTTTCGATACAATTGTGCTTTGTAGCTGTACCGCGGTAGTTATTTTATTAGCCGATGTAGATATAAGCGGCGAAATGGAAGGCATACGTTTAACCCAAAGCGCCATGACCGCACATTTAGCACAAGGCGGTGTGTACTTTGTTGCGGCAGCCATAACCTTATTTGCTTTTACCTCGGTAGTGGCCAACTATGCTTATGCCGAAAGTAACCTGCATTTATTTAAGCTCGATAACAAAGTAGGGCGCACAATTTATACATTACTTTATTTATCAATGATGCTGTGGGGCGCATCGGCATCTCTAAAAGAAGTCTGGGATTTAGCCGATATAGCATTAGGGTTAATGACAGTGGTTAACGTAATCGCTATTATATTGCTCACGCCAACTATTTTGTCTGTTAATCGCGACTACAACACACAAAGAGAAAAAGGCATAGAGCCCGAATTTAAAGTAAAAGACGTAAAAGTACAGGGCAAATGCGAAAGCGGCATTTGGGATTGATTCCCGTATTTTAAGCAATTTTAACGATAAAAAGCGGTTTTATGGCAACATAAAACCGCTTTTTAATTTTGCATAATTATTCAATTTTGGGTTGTGTGAACAGCACTAAAATATAAGAATAACAAGGTAAACTGATTTAATGATCGACATTCTCGCAGGTAAAACAGCAGCAAAAATTATTAACGAGCAGGGCTTTAAACCCGAGTTATTTACCTCTTTTTTAGGAGCAAGTGGCGGGCCTAAATGGTTTACATTATTTGGCTTAGACAAATATATTTTTGGTGAATTTTTTAAAAACCGAACCCAACCACTGAACTTAATTGGTTCATCTGCTGGCGCATTTCGATCTGCATGCTTTGCACAAAACGACCCCGTTGCTGCCATTGAGCGTTTAGCAAAATCGTATTCGCAAACGCGCTATTCTAGTAATAAACCAACACCTGCTGAAATTACATTAAAAGCTCGCGCATTATTAGATGATGTATTTGGGGAGCACGGCGTAACCGAAATTTTAAATAATCCTATTTTTAAAGCGCATTTTATCGTAGCCAAATCGAATGGCTTTATTGCCAGTGAAAATAAATTAATTCAACTTTTAGGTTTATCAAAAAGTTATATGCTTAATCGGGTTAACCGAAAATTATTAGGCTCGCAGTACGAGCGATTTATTTTTGGCGCGCCAAACAGCAATTTATCAATAACCGACAGTTATAATTTTAAAACCAAAAACATACCACTTAGCCAAACAAATTTAAAAGATGCCTTACTCGCATCAGGGTCTATACCCCTTGTTATGCAAGGCATAAAAAATATTGCAGGCTCGCCACCCGGTATTTATCGCGATGGCGGAATAATTGACTACCACTTTGATTTAAAAATTAATAACCCAGGCTTAATTTTATATCCGCATTTTAATAGCGAGCCAAAAGCAGGGTGGTTTGATAAAAATTTAAAACGTAAAGTGGCACCACAAAATTACGATAACGTGGTGATGATCACCCCATCAAAAGAATTTATAGCCGGTTTACCTTACGGAAAAATTCCAGACAGAAACGACTTTACAGATCTTGATGCAGACACACGTATAAAATATTGGAATACCGTTTTTAGTGAAACTGAAATGTTGGCTGAAGCATTTGATAAGAGATTAATGATTAAATAAATGTATGCCTTAGAAATAACAATAAGTTAGGAGTGTTTGAAAGTAAAGGCAGATTCGATAGGGAAATAAATCCAATCTAATAAATAAAATTTTATAAAATAATCATTTTCAAAAAATAGTTTGAGCTTAATTTCATTGCTAATGTATTGCTCCACTAATATAGATAAGCGTCATAAGATATGGTGTAATTTTTAATTAAAAAAGCTAATTATTAATACCTAAATAACTAGCTTTATTATTTATATAACGATTTGGTGAAATAAAATTTCACGGTTTCATTTCTATGAAAAAATTTTTAGTATCGACTAATTCTTACCTATAAAAAATTTTATTCACTAAAATTTTTATCAAGTTTATTAACTAGAGAGCGAAAGTCATTAGTTAGAATTTCCTCTGAATTTGGAACTAAAACTATTGCTTGTGAAAAATATTTATCTTTAAGTAGTTCATCACCATTTTTTTCATGTAATAGTCCAATTCGGAAGTAAGTTAAAGCAAGGTTTAAGTTTGTTCCTTCAATTGAAAGTTCATCTGGGCCAATATACTTTAATAAACGAGCTAGTGAGTTTAATGCATATAAACCGGTGGCAGTATCATTAAACAAATAAGCTTTATGGGCTTCATTGATTTCATTTTTTAAATATGAAGATGTTGAGCTATTTGCAAACGCATTACTTATGGATAGGGTGAAAAATATGAAAAACATCAATATTTTGAAAGTAGTCACTTTTTATTCCTTTAAATAATTAACAGTATTAAAAATATACAACGTTGTAAAAGAATTTACAACTTATCAATCATGGCTCATAAATTACGTTATGTTAAATTAGCCAGTTTATAAGAAAGCGAGCGTGATTATACAAACCAGCCCGCTTTTAGGAGAGTAATTAGGTGTTAATTTAGCTCAGAATCTACCCAAAATTTAGTGCCTTTTAATACTGCTTGAAGTGCAAGGCCATTTTCGGTTAAAGAATATACGGTAACTTGGTCGGCAATGGCTTCTGCAACCAGTGCTCCACCTTTATCTTCGTATTTTGCTGCTGCATCTGCGTTTCCGCCAAAGGCCCAACCGTGTTCAATAAATCTATTTACTGCCGCTTGGTTATGAAAAACCATAACAACGTTAAAATCTTTAACGCCTAAACCAAGCCCTAAACCGGCTTCACCCATATTCATGTAGGTTGATTTACCCGTTAAGTTATTTTTTACTACACCGTACCCGCCACCAAAACTAGCTAAAACGACATTTACGTTTGCGTTATCAAATACGGCGTAACCGGCAGAATTGGCAATTTGTTTTTTAACATCGGGTTTTTGTGCGTATAATTTGTCGAGGGTATTGTTTTTCATACTTTGTACTAAAGCGCGTTTTTCGCTAGGTGAAGCACTGCCTGTAGTAGCACAACCTGTTAGTAATACACTTATTGTCAGTAGGGCTAACACTATAAATTTTTTCATAAAACTTTCCTTAATAAGATTCATACCAATACACAACAATGTTTAAATAAATACACTTTCACTATGTCCAATACTAGACAGTATCGGACTTTAACGTTAAGCTGTAAGTCTATTATTTTATTGAATATTTATACATTATGCTTGTTGCTTTAGTTGATACGTTAAAACAATTAAGATACCAAATTGCTCATCTTGACGACGGTACTCTAAACTCAGAATACCCAGAACTTGCATCCTTTATACAGCAAGTTGGCTTGACTGTAACTGAATCAAAGGACGATCTTAAATTTTTATACCAATTTTTATATGTGTACGGCCGAAAATCTGAGGCAACATTTAATCGTTTTCGTAATGAGCTTGAACGATTTTATTTGTGGTCTTGGCTAATTGCCGAAAAATCTGTATTTAGTTTAAAGCGCGAAGACATTGAAGCGTATGTTGATTTTATGGCTGAGCCAGATAAAAAATGGGCATCAACTTCGGTGCAATGGCGTTACAAAGATGAACAAGGCATTCGTCGGTTAAATCAAAATTGGCGCCCTTTTATATTAAAAGAGTCAATTGCGAGCCAGCAAACATTAGCGGCTATGTTTACTGCGCTAAATGTATTTTATAAGTTTTCTATTTTAGAAGAAAAAACGTTTGCTAACTTTGTGCCTGTAGTGAAAAAAAATAGCCCCTATTTGGTAGTTCAATCTCAAATTCAGATCCCAGACACTTTAAGTGACATACAATGGGAATATGTATTTGGCGTAACACGCGATTTATGTGAAAAAAAACCAGAGCTTGAACGTAACCTATTTACGCTCGCGTGTTTAAAAGGGCTATATTTACGTATATCAGAATTATCAGAGCGCCCGCAGTGGTCGCCAGTTATGTCACACTTTTGGCAAGATAATGATGGCTTTTGGTTTTTACGTATTATGGGTAAAGGTAATAAGCTACGAGATGTTACGTTAAGTGATGATTTTGTTGAGTATTTAAAACGTTACCGATTATACAGAGGGTTACCCGCCCTACCACGCGTTGATGAATCTGAGCCATTGGTACATAAAATTCGTGGCCAAGGTGGGATGACCGTTAGGCAAATTAGGCGTTTAGTGCAACAAAGTTTTGATTTAGCTCAGCAATCGTTACTTGATGACGGATTTAAAGACGATGCTGAACAACTTGAAGCGGCCACTGCCCATTGGCTTCGTCACACGGGTGCAACACATGATGCGCAAACTCGACCGCTAAAACATTTATCGGAAGATTTAGGCCATTCTAAAATTGCGACAACCGATCAAATTTACATTCAAACAAATATTAAAGAGCGAGCAAAATCAGGCGTTAAAAGGAAAATTTAATGGAATACTTAGTAATAGCATTTATTGGCTTTTTATTTTTAGTTTATTCAATTTCAATAAGGCAGTTAGAGCGCACAGAAATAACAGGCCCTATGTTTTTTGTGATTGGCGGCATGTTTTTAGCGTTTTTACTTCCTAATGAAGGCGAAAAATTAAAAACAGGAATAGATTATTTATTACCACTGATAGAGCTTACGCTAAGTATATTTTTATTTTCTGATGCGGCTAAATCTAAGTTAGGTGTATTGAGGCATAGTTTTCAATACCCTAGCCTATTATTATTTGTTGCCCTACCCTTAACTTTATTGTGCGGTATTGGTGTTAGCTTATTTTTATTTGCAGAGTTGTCGTTAATTCAATCGGCACTGCTGGCAATTATACTTACACCAACCGATGCAGCTTTGAGTAAAGGGTTATTGCAAAGTACACAAGTGCCCGAAAAAATCAGGGAAGGTATAAATACCGAAAGTGGATTAAACGATGGCTTATGTGTACCCGTATTTTTAATATTTATTTTATTAGCTAAAAACCCTGACTCTGCTATTACTGCTTCACATACATTAGGTGTGTTTTCAAGAGAGCTTGGCTTAGCATTATTGATTGCTGGTTTTTCTATAGCGATATTTATTCCGGCATTAAATTTTGCAATGCAGCGCCATTACTTTGCAAAAAGCACCAGCCCATTTTTACTTTTAGGTTTTGCGATGGCGGTGTTTTCTATCACTCAATATTTTCATGGCAGCGGTTTTATAGCGGTGTTTATAGCAGGTTTGTTATTTGATAAATTTTCTAAAACTGATATTCGCGCTGAGCTAATAGAGGATTCAGAGCACATAGCTGATTTTACTTCGTTAATGATTTGGTGTTTATTTGGATTTGTTTGTGCGTATTTAGTAATCCCCAAATTAAATACTAATATAATTGTGTATGCCTTACTAAGCACTACATTAATTAGAATAATTCCGGTTATGTTATCGTTGCAATTTACAGCACTTAATTGGAAGGAACGTTTTACTTTTGCATGGTTTGGGCCACGTGGTTTGGCATCTATTGTTTTTACTTTAATGGTAATAGACACGCAAATAGAAAATAAATACGATATTGCCACTATTGCAATGACCACTATTTTATTTAGCGTATTTATACACGGTATAAGTACAAAGCCAATTGCAGATAGCTTCGTTAAAAAATCTAAATAGCGTTTATAAAAATTAGCGAATTTATTGCTTTGTTATCAACACGTTTTTTAGCTTTAAAATAAATCACTTAACTAAGCGAATTGGTATTAATAAAAAAGGCGTAACTTATTTTTAAGTTACGCCTTTTTTTATTTTTAACTTTTACTAGCTAAGTACCTGTGCGAGCAATTCTATTGGGTGCATTGGTTTAAATTGCTCAAAGCGTTTTACTTGGCTGCGGCACGAAAAACCGGTAGATAAAAGTTGCTCTGGTTTATTTTTATCTACTATTGGTTTCCAACTCATTTCGTACAGCGCACGAGAATTTTCTTGGTTTTGTGCTTCATGGCCATAAGTACCGGCCATGCCACAACACCCGGTATTGGTTGTATTTAGGGTTAAACCAATATCAGTAAAAATTGTTTTCCATACACTTGCCGCTTTTGGTAAAGCGGTTGTTTCTGTACAGTGGCTCAATAATGTAAATTCAGTATCGGTTTTTTGTTTAGCCGATAATGATTTAAACGATTGAGTTTGTAACCATTCATGGGCAAGTTGTACATGAAACTCGCCGCGATTATTTTCTAAAATGGTTTTGTATTCATCGCGATAACACATAACTAACGATGCATCTAAACCAACCAAAGGCGAATTAATATCAGCGAGTTTATTTAAAAACTCTGCGCCATTTTTTGCCGTTACTTTAAACTCATGCAAAAACCCTTTTACGTGTTGGGCTTTACCATTAGGTTTAAACGGTAATAGCATCGGCTTTTTACCCAGCGCGGTGATAAGTGTTATAAAACTTTGCACTAACTCGGCTTCGTAAAAGCTGGTAAACGGGTCTTGCACTATTAGCACATAGTCATTTTGTTCATCGCTTGAAAGTGAATTTAATAATTCAAAATTAAATTTATGTGCTTTTGCGACACGTTTTTCGAGTGAAGGCACACTTAATTGGGGGGTATCTACATACCCTACTGTTTTTTTAATTAAACTACTTACTAAGTTTGTTTTAACAATTGGGTTTATCACGCGTGCAAATTTAGACATTACAGGCGCCGAACTTTCAATGTTTGCGACTAAATAATCTTTAAGTGGGCGCGCGTAATAACTGTGATAATAATTTAAAAAGCGTGCTCTAAAAGTAGGTACATCGACTTTAATTGGGCAAGATGTTGTACACGCTTTACACGCTAAACATTCATCCATTGACTCTTTTACTTCGTGAGAAAAATCGTAGACACCTTTGTTTTTTTCACGGCTATGAACAAAACGCTCCCACCAGGTAATAACTTCGCCTTTGTTAAGCTCTTTTTCTACTTCGAGCAAATCTACATTTTTAGACTCTTGAAGTCGTAACCATTCTCGCATTAATGTTGCGCGGCCTTTTGGCGAATGCCTGCGATCGCCGGTTACTTTATATGAAGGACACATGGGAGAATTTTCGTCGTAGTTAAAACAAATGCCGTTACCATTACAGGTCATTGCATTGTTAAAACTTGTTTTAACATCGATAGAAATTTGCTTATCGAAGTACGAACGTTTTTGCCCATCTACACTAACTAGTGAGTCCTCACTTTCTATGGGAGTACATATTTTCCCAGGGTTTATTCTGTTATTAGGGTCGAACGCTGTTTTTATTTTACGTAGTTGTTTAAATAAATGCTCGCCAAAAAACTCAGGGCCGTATTCACTTCGGTAACCTTTACCATGTTCGCCCCACATTAAGCCGCCGTATTTAGCGGTGAGTTTTACAACTTCGTCTGAAATTTTACGAAGCAGTTTTTCTTGTTCTGGGTCGCACATATCTAGCGCCGGGCGTACATGTAAAACACCCGCATCAACATGGCCGAACATACCGTATTGTAAATTATGGCTATCGAGTAATGCTCTAAATTCTACAATGTAGTCGGCTAAGTTTTCTGGCGGTACAGCGGTATCCTCAGCAAAGGCCAATGGCTTTTGGCTGCCTTTAACATTACCGAGTAACCCGACAGATTTTTTACGCATTGCATAAATTTTTAAAATGTCACTTTTACTGCTGGTTAATTGATAGCCAATAACACCATTGGTTTGATTTGCTACGCATTCATCTAATAATGTGCAAAGTGTGCTTACTTTGTCTTTTATATCTTCAGGTGATACTGCATTAAACTCAACCATGTTGAGTCCTTGCATATCTTTATTTGGTACATCGGTTATTAAGTCCGATACTGAATGCCAAATAATATCTTCGCGAGCCAAGTTTAATACTTTGCTATCGACTGTTTCTACCGATGTTGCACGCGCATCAACTAAAAAGGGAGAGTGGCGAAGTGCCGAATCAAAACTGTCGTATTTAATATTTATCAGTGTTTTAAATTCGGCTATGGGAGTTAGGTTTAATTTAGCTTCAGTAACTATACCAAGTGAGCCTTCTGATCCGGTAATTAGCCTACTCATATCAAAAGTTTGTAAGTCATCACTTAGCACATGCTCTAGGTCGTAGCCTGTTAAAAATCGATTTAAGCGTGGAAACTTGTCTAAAATTGCTTGGCGTTCATTTAAAGAAATTTCCAATACTGTTTTGTAAAGGCTACCGATTAATGATTCTTGCTCGGCTATTACTTTAGCTTTTTCTATGTCTATTGGTGATGTCACCATTGGGCTGCCATCGACTAAATAGGTAGTAAGTCCTAAAACATGGTCGCTGGTTTTACCGTACACTAATGAACCTTGGCCAGATGCATCGGTACTGATCATTCCGCCAATGGTTGCTCGGTTACTGGTTGATAAGTCGGGTGAGAAGAAAAAGCCGTACGGTTTTAAAAAGTCGTTTAATTGATCTTTAATTACACCTGTTTGTACTCTAACCCAACCTTCTTCAACGTTAATTTCGAGTATTTCGCGCATGTAGCGAGACAAATCAACCACTATTCCGGGTGTGAGTGATTGCCCATTAGTACCTGTACCACCACCACGTGGGCCAAAAGTAAGCGACAAAAACGGGTCGCGAGATGCTGTTTGCAATGCCAGTTGAATGTCTTTTTCGGTTTTTGGAAAAATAACACCTTGTGGGATTTGCTGATAAATACTGTTATCAGTAGAGGCGGTTAAACGCGTTGCATAGCTTGCATCGGTGTCACCATTAAACCCCTGATTTTTAAGTGTACTTAAGTAGTTTGCGACAAGCTCGGTCGCTGCATCTTGCTGTGTAATTGTTGCTATCATGACGGCGATAATTTAAGGCATTTGTGTAATTATATCATGGTGATGGCTAATAGAAATTGAAGATTTTACAGTTTGTAACACTCTTTTTATCGTATTTTGAGGTTCTGTATTTATAATCAAGTTAAACCAATGTTCAGAGGTTTATATGAAAAAATTACTATTACAGATCATAGGTGTGTTGTTTATTTTGCTTGGGTTGTTTTTCTCTCTGGTGCCAGGGCCCTCACTAATATTTTTTATGGCGGGGTTACTGTGCTTTTCGTTTTATTACCCAAAAGCGAGGCATTATTTAAAACTATGCCAAAAAGCCTTAACTAAATCGTGTAATTATTTAGATAAAAAATTAGCACGGTAATTTAGCCCACATACAAAAATGCCAGCATAATAGCTGGCATTTTTATTTGTTACGGGTACTGATGATTATTTAGCAAGTTTGTCTGCTAGGTATAACCATGTTTCTAGTACTGTATCTGGATTTAGTGAAACAGAATCAATGCCCTGCTCTACTAACCATGCTGCAAAGTCTTCATGATCTGAAGGACCTTGACCACAAATACCTACATACTTGCCCTTTTCTTTAGCGGTTTTAATTGCCATAGAAAGTAGCTTTTTAATTGCAGGATTACGCTCATCAAATAAATGTGCGATTAGGCCTGAGTCACGGTCAAGACCAAGTGTTAGCTGAGTTAAATCGTTAGAGCCGATAGAAAAACCATCGAACATCTCTAAAAATTCATCGGCAAGTAATGCATTTGAAGGAAGCTCACACATCATGATTACTTTTAGACCATTTTCACCACGTTTAAGGCCATGCTCTTCTAGTAATTCGATAACACGTTTACCCTCTTCAAGGGTACGTACGAATGGGATCATGATTTCGATGTTGGTCATACCCATGGTGTTTCTTACGCGTTTAATTGCTTCACACTCAAGGGCAAAACAATCACGGAAGTCTTCAGAGATATAACGTGCAGCACCACGAAAACCAATCATTGGGTTTTCTTCTTCTGGTTCGTACTGCTCACCACCTACCAAGTTTGCATATTCGTTTGATTTAAAATCAGACATACGCACAATTACACGCTCTGGTGCAAAGGCACAGCCTAGCGTTGAAATACCTTCTACTAATTTAGAGATATAAAACTCTACCGGTGATTCGTATCCGGCAATAATGTCGGTAATTTCAGCTTGTAACGCAGGAGATTGTGCATCAAAATTTAATAGCGCTTTAGGGTGAACACCAATCATGCGGTTTATTACAAATTCAACACGGGCAAGGCCAACACCTGCATGTGGTAAACGTGCAAAGTCAAACGCGCGGTCTGGATTACCCACGTTCATCATCACTTTCATTGGTAGTTCTGGCATTTTATCAACGCGCGACGTTAGTATTTCAAAATCTAAAATACCTTCGTAGATGTAACCTGTATCGCCTTCAGCACATGATACCGTTACTTCTTGGCCTGCTTTAATTAAATCGGTTGCGTTACCACAGCCAACTACCGCAGGAATACCAAGTTCACGGGCAATAATTGCTGCGTGACACGTACGCCCACCACGGTTTGTAACAATAGCCGCGGCGCGCTTCATGATAGGTTCCCAATCTGGGTCAGTCATGTCGGTAACTAAAATGTCCCCTTCTTGTACTTGGTCCATTTCTTTAATTGAATCAAGTACACGAACAACACCACTACCAATTTTATGACCAATTGCGCGGCCTTCAGCAATTACATTGCTTGTGCCATTTAATTGAAAACGCTCCATAATATTGGCATCTTCGTTTGAGCGAACGGTTTCTGGGCGCGCTTGTACTATGTACAATTTGCCATCGTTTCCATCTTTTGCCCATTCGATATCCATAGGACGACCGTAGTGCTTTTCGATAATTACAGCTTGTTTTGCAAGTTCTTGCACTTCTTCATCTGTAATTGAAAATTTGTTTGAAAGGCTTGGCTCTACGTCAACAATTTCTACTTGTTTGCCGTGTGCCTCATCTGTTGAGTAAATCATTTGAATGGCTTTTGAGCCAATATTACGACGTACTACTGATGGCAACCCTTTTTGTAATGTTGGTTTATGAACATAAAATTCATCAGGGTTTACTGCGCCCTGTACAACCATTTCACCTAAACCGTAGCTTGAAGTAACAAATACAACGTCTTCAAAACCAGACTCTGTATCAATACTAAACATAACGCCTGATGCTGATTTATCTGAACGTACCATACGCTGAATACCAGCAGATAGTGCAACACCACGATGATCGTAACCTTGGTGAACACGGTACGATATGGCGCGGTCGTTAAATAAAGAAGCAAATACGTGTTTAATAGCGACCATTACTGAGTCGATACCACGAACGTTAAGGAAGGTTTCTTGTTGGCCTGCGAATGATGCATCTGGCATATCTTCAGCGGTGGCTGATGAGCGTACTGCAAATGATACATCGGCTGATGTATCGCCATGAAGTTGGCTGTATGCGTCGCGAATGGCTTGGTCTAGGTTAGGTTGGAATGGGGTATCGATAATCCATTGGCGGATATCGGCACCGACTTTAGCGAGTGTATTTACATCATCAACATCAAGCGTATCTAAAATGTCGTGAATTTTTGCATTGAGTCCAGATTGCTCTAAAAACTCATTGAAAGCGTCGGCTGTAGTGGCAAAACCACCCGGAACCTGTACACCTGCGTTAGCGAGGTTTGAAATCATTTCACCCAGTGAGGCATTTTTGCCGCCAACACGAGGAACATCTTGCATACCAAGCTCTTGATACCAGAGAACGTATTCTTGCACGGGTCTTTCTCCAAAAAACAAATTGTAGTTGTAACTGTGAGAGTTAAGAAAGAAAACCTTTTATAAAGGTCACCTTCATTCTACACTGGCATTAGACCTCACGTAAACCGTGAGTAAGCCATTTTAGGGATTAAACGTAATAAAAAGGTTAACTATGAGAACTGCTTTTTATATATCAGACGGCACTGCTATTACCTCCGAAGTGTTTGGTCACGCGACTTTGTCGTTGTTTCCGGTTGAATTTAATCATAAAACTATTCCTTTTGTAGAAACAGAAGAAAAAGCAAATGAAATTAAAGCGTTAATAAACGCAACTGCTGCAAAAGAAGGTGAGAAGCCATTTGTATTCTTTACCTTCGTAAATCACAACTTAAGTGAAATTATTAAATCGGCCGATGCAATCGCGTATGATTTTTTGTCTACTTACAGTGAAAAAATAGAAAAAGAGCTTAATGTTGCGCCAGTGCCAAAAATGCATCGTACCCACTCTATTCATGAAAAAAGTTATGACTTTAGAATAGATGCGGTTAACTATGCCCTTATGAATGATGATGGCGGAAATATTAAAAACTTTTCTGAAGCCGATATTATTTTAGTAGGTGTTAGCAGAAGCGGTAAAACACCAACAAGCTTGTACTTAGCCCTACAGTACGGCATTAAGGCTGCAAATTACCCAATAACTGAAGACGACTTAGAGAGTGAGGGGCTACCTAAATGTTTACTCCCTTACAAACATAAGTTATTTGGGTTAACTATTGACCCTGAGCGTTTGGCTGCAATTAGGCATCGTCGTATGGCAAATTCTAAATACGCATCAATAAGACAATGCCGAATTGAAGTACGTGAAGTTGAAATGCTTTATAAGCGACATAAAATTGCATACTTTAATTCTACCCATCATTCTGTAGAAGAAATATCTGCTAAAATCTTAATTGACAGTAATCTTGAGCGACGTAAGTACTAACCAACTAATTTACTGTTTTGCTAAAAAAAGCCGCATAATGCGGCTTTATTTTTTTATTTATTACTTACGAGCGTCTTTTAATAAGTCAGCTACTAAAAAGCCTACTTCTAATACTTGGTCTGCATTTAGACGCGGGTCACATTGTGTTTTGTAACGTTGCGCTAGGTCATCATCAGATAAACCGTATGCACCACCGGTACACTCTGTAACGTGCTGGCCAGTCATTTCTAAGTGGATACCACCTGCGTATGAACCTTCAGCTTTGTGTACAGCAAAAAACTGGCTAATTTCGCGCATGATATTATCAAAGCTGCGCGTTTTATAGCCTGATGTCGCTTTTTCAGTGTTACCGTGCATTGGATCCGAGCTCCAAATAACTTTACGGCCTTCTTGCTGAACGCGTCTTACAAGTGCTGGAAGTTTTTCTGGCAGTACGTCGGCACCCATACGTGTAATTAGCGTTAAACGGCCCGGAATGTTATCTGGGTTTACAGCATCAATTAAACGAATTAGGTCATCTGGGTCCATTCCTGGGCCAACTTTAACACCAATAGGGTTTTTAATACCTTTGAAAAACTCAATGTGTGCATGGTCTAATTGACGCGTACGCTCACCAATCCACACAAAGTGCGCAGAACAGTCGTACCAGTCACCTGAAAGGTGATCGCGACGAGTTAGCGCTTCTTCATAGCCTAGCAATAACGCTTCGTGAGACGTGTATAAGTCGGTTTCTTTAAGGCTTGGCGCAATAGTCGAATTAATGCCACATACTTCCATAAATTCAAGTGCGTCCTGAATTTTGTCAGCAAGCTGTTGGAATCGCTCTTTTTGTGGATTAGCGGCTACAAAGCCCATGTTCCAGCGATTCACTTGGTGTAAATCTGCTAAGCCACCTTGTGCAAATGCACGAAGTAAGTTTAAAGTAGCTGCACTATTGTGGTATGCCTTCATTAAACGTTGTGGATCGGGAATACGTGCTTCTTCTGTAAACTCAAAGCTATTTACAATATCACCACGGTAAGATGGTAAAGATACACCGTCAATAGTTTCTAAATCTGCAGAGCGTGGTTTAGCGTATTGGCCTGCCATACGTGCAATTTTAACAACTGGGCATTTACCGCCGTATGTTAAAACAACTGCCATTTGTAAAATGGTTTTAAATGTATCGCGAATATTAGCGGCATTAAAGTCGCTAAATGATTCGGCACAGTCACCACCTTGAAGTAAAAATGCACGACCTTCACATACATCTTCTAATTGTTTAAAGAGGCTTCTTGTTTCTTCTGCAAAAACAAGTGGCGGAGCACTCTTTAACTGGCTTTCTACTGTTTTCAGTTCTTCTTGATCTGGGTACTGTGGCTGCTGCAGTATTGGCAGTTCTCTCCAGCTATTTGGGTTCCACGATTGCATGTTCTTTCCTCATTCCTACTTTACCTGATATAAAGAAATTAACGTATGCATGGCCCTAAGTTCAAGGACTATATTCACTATTTACCAACTAATTTGTTATGAGTTAAATATATATAAGGTTATTTGTGATTTTAAGGCTGTTCATGCTTAGTTTTAAGCGTGTTTTAATTTTACTATTTTTATTTAAATACAATAAGTTAAATATATGAAGGCGTTTTTTTAACCATCCCAAACCAAATTGAATTCAAAGCCTTAAAGTTAACAGTTTCTTTGGGAACACATCATACTTAAAGTCGGTTAAATGTAATCTTAGCTTTACAGTGGTAATTTAATTAAATAATCCAAGAGACTAGAATTTATTTTGAGTGTGTGATATGTGATTCAGGGTTGTGTAAAGCTATAATAATAAGTCCACTTTATTCTGTACAACTGTGATCAGGTTGTTAGACGATGCCAGTACTCTTCTAATTAGGGCTACTAAAAACAGTCGTATGAACGATTACTTTAAATACTAAGTTGTAGTAGAGTTCATCTTGACAGAGCAGCCTTCCCCATCACAGGAGCCTAGCGCTGTATTACAAGTATCACTTATAAGCAATTATACAATGAGTGCCCAACATTATCTAAAGTGGCGAAACAAAAAATTGATTTCTGGCCTTAAACTAAAGGCTCAATAACTATTTTACACAGAGTGATAATATATAAAAGTATACATCGCCCTGGTAATTACCTGTGTTACAACAATTTCCCCCATCTAGATAAATACGCATAAGTGTATTGATCACGCTTGGGTTCACTAATTCTTTCTGTTATATGCAAATATTCACGCACCGAATCTCACAAGCATAAGCAAACAGCATTAAAGAACACATCATACTTAATTTTATTTAAACGTAATCTTAGCTTTAGTAAAATAAATAAACTTTAAAAAAACAGAGCAAAAGGTTAAACTTAATAATTACATAAGTAAGATGTGTTCTCAGGGTGGTTATGGTTTCTAAAGTACAAATAAGAAGTCAGTTTGATTTAATGAATGAATTAACATCGTTATTGATTGATGAATTACGTGTCTGTGAATATTCAAAGGCTGAGTATTATCAGCTACCAGATATAAATAGTGTTGATGAAAATATTATTCCCGAGTCAATTCCTGTAAAAAAATTAACCGGCGAAATTGCTCATAGGGCAATTTTAAACTCATTTACTGATATTTATAAAAAAGAAAGTTTAAGTAGTAGAGTACTAAAGCGTCATCCTGGGCTTTTGGTTCTAAAAAATGCAGATGTCGCAGCATTAACTAGCCGAATACAACAAGTTAATAAAGCTAAGGCTGCTTTTAAGGAGTGTGTTTTGGCTATCGATAATAACGATGCTCGATTTGAAGCTGTTCATAACGCGGTTCCAAATTTAATCACTCTTGCAGCCTATCGAAAAATTCATTTTCAAAGTGAGTCCCCTTTTTCAGTGAGATTTACTTGGATGCATAAGCATGCCACTAAAACTCTAACTAAAAAAATGGCGCTTGAAATGCTCGATAAGTCCGCAGGTTATAGAAATCCAAGAATGATAGACCAACAAAAATGGCAGTCCCTTGTTGCACAAGAGCAAATGCGAGTGGCAAGTTTAGGTGAAAAAGAAAAGTTAAGAATTCGCCGCCCTACCCGAGTAAGTCCCCAAGTTAATGTTAGGTATACCGCAGAAAATAGGTATCACGTAAGTGCTGCATTGCCGTTTATTTTAATTAACCCACAGCCCGATGTTAAGTTAGGTACTTTGCCAGATTATCAAAAACCAGAGTCTCACCCGAGAAAAAAAGAGTATGACTTTTTAGTGGATAGACTTTACTTAGAACAAGTAGATAAATAATTATGTTAAAAAGGCCACATAGTGTGGCCTTTTTGGTAAGTAGTCTAGTATTTTAACCGTTGTTATTTTTCGACTATTTCTTCTATTTTATCTTCATCAATTAAAACTGCATTTTCGACAATTCGTTTACCACCTTGAATCTCAATACGCTTATTGTGCTTATTGAGCGTGAGTATCTCATCACAAAACTGATCAGAAGGATGCATTTCATAGGTGTAATCAATAATATTACCGGTTTTATCATCTTTTACATTAGTAATGCTGTATTCCGAAATAGCCCCTTTTTCAATCAAGTCTTTCATTGTTGTGGTCATATCACGGCGTAATGCTTTTAATTTGTTTTCTGTGATATCGTCGGTTGAATAAATTGAGCCGTATTTTTCCATAATAGATAGCAATCTAAAATGATACGTTTTACCAGGCGCGGCATAACGCCAAAGGTGGTATAAACGCAGCATCATCCAACGCGATAAACCACGTTTTAACTCTTGCGCACTGTTAAAGTAATACCCTTTGTATTCAAGGTTATCAATCATGTTATGAACAAATGCATTTAAACATGCAACACATTTAACGTTGCCGCCTTGGCCTTTTTTACCACTAAAATGAAGAGATGATAAAAAGTTCATATTTGACTCATAAAAAGAATCATCAATATCTGTATTTTTAGTATCAGTAGCCGAGTATTTAAATGAAAGTTTAGAACCTTGAAGTGCTTCCAATGATTCTTTAATTTGTGGGTATGGCATTGATTGGCCAACCGCTTTAAGCTCTTGGGCTAATTCGTTCATCGAAAAAACCACGGCATATTGAATACCGGACTTAAAATTGATTTTTACGATTTTACCTTTCGATGCAAGGCGAATTAATGCGCGCTCAACTTTTTCTTCTCTATCCGATGGCCACACTAAATATTCTACGTCTTCGCCATCTTTACGCGTGCTTACAACGGCCGGTGTAATTTTTATTTCGCCGTCATATAAAATACCATCCACTTTTTCGGATATTTTACGCGTAATAATTGTTTTTTTAGGTGCTTCTTCCAATGGCAATTTTTTATGCCCAGAACGTACAAAACGCCCCCATAAATCATAGTGGTTAAACGTGTTTGAATAAGCACGTAACCCATGAGCGGCATTTTCGATAGAAATTCGCACATCTTTGTTATCTGTAAATAGTGCTAAACTTTCGTTATCTATTGCACTTTCCACCCCGTGTATTTGGCCCCTAAGTGTATCGGGCAAGTTATCTACCGAGATGTTGACCTTTCGGCTCATTGTTCTGATTTCCATTTTTTATTGCGACAGCTAATAACAACACATTAAGCAACAAAAGTTAAATGTTTAAGTTAGTATAAAACTGATCCGAGTATAAATAAACGTAACGGATCATTATTATACTAAGTAGTGAGTGATAAGCTTAATTTCAGATCACTATTTTACTAAGATAAGCTTCTCAAGCTAAATTTTTACTAACTCAATTTATTTTTTGTCCATTAAAAGCGCTATTTTTAAACTTTTTACACGACAAACGTTAGTAAAATAAATACCTGCTGTGGATAACAGCACTTCGAGTTAGCATAGATCTGATCTGTACTTACTACAGATCAGATCTATACCAATTAAACGCCCTGTTCTTCGTAGGCTTAAGTGTATAACTTTATAATTTACTTAGTAAAAAACTGATCTCACACAGTCATTTTGTACATAACTTATTGAGTAAGTTGTGCATAACTCTAATATTTAAATAAGGCTTAGTAAAAAGCTGATCTGCATGTAGATAAAGATCTGATCTTAACCAAGTATAAAGGTGATCTGCTTTTTTTAACATTATTTATAAATATCATATAGTTATATAGCTATTATACACCCTTAACCTTTATTACCTTATATATTTAACCACCTTTAAACTTCTTTATTTATACTAAGCAATCTTAAAGGTGTAAAAATATTTTTAAATGTCTTGTTATTAAAATGCATGTCGCCTTAAATAGTTGTTTACAGCTATTTGAATGGACATTATACTAACTGCCTAACTTTGAGGAAGAAAGTATGTCTATCAATAATAACGCGCTAAGTACTTACCGGCTTTTAAAAGCAACAGCCGAAGTTGCTGAAAAATCTTTAAAAGGACGCATACAACACTATCGCGCTCATCTTAAATCAGAAGAAAAAGAATTAAGAACTTACACCCAAAAAGCGGCAGCAGATTTATTAGGGTGTAATAATCGTACCTTAAAACGTCGTCATGACAATGGTGACTTTGATGATTTAAATATAAAGCGTGGTGCAAATGGGCACTATGCGTACACGTTAGTTAATATTTTTGCGATGGCCGATATCATGGATATTCAGCCAGATCACCGCACTGCTAACGATAAACTCCAAGTTATTGTTATTAATTCACTTAAAGGTGGCTGTGGTAAAACAACCAGTATGGTTAATATTGCAGCTGCATTGGCGACGACTAATATCAAACGTTATCGTATTGGTATTATTGATTTAGATCCTCAAGGTTCGTCTTCTAGCTTTTTCCCTTCTAACGATCACGACCCTGTTACGGTAGGCGACTTAATGCGTGATTGTATTGATTTAGACGAAGGCGAAACCTGGCCAGAGTTTGTTTCTAGTGCTTTTGTGACTACGCATATTCCAAATATTCGTGTTTTACCCTCAGGTATGGATGACTTTTACTTTGAACACGAGACAGCAACACTTTTAAAAGACACCTCTAATTACGAACAAACACGTCATTATCATAAGCTTTTAGAAAAGGTTATTGAGCCGGTTAAAGACGAATTCGATATTATTTTAATCGATACCGCTCCTACTCTTAACTTTATGTTTTATAATGCTTTAATGGCCTCTACGGCGATGCTTATTCCGGTTCATCCAGAAGCTGTAGATTTTGATGCTAACAATAAATATTTAAAGCGTTTAGGTGAGATTTACCACACAGTAGCGGCACTTGGTCATGAAGGTTGGGACTTTATGCAGTTTTTAGTGACCAATTACGTTAAGGGTAATCATTCACAGCGCGATATTGTTAAAGATGTACGTAGTGCGTTTGGCCGCCAAGTAATGAGCTACCCAATTAATCACAGCTCGGCAATTACGGCTAGTTCATCGTCTTTTAATACCATATTTGATCAAAAAGCATCGGATAGTTTAGCAAGTCGCGAGTCTTTATTGCGCGCGCAAGAAAATATTAAAGATGTTGTGGACGAATTAGAAATGCTTATTCGTTCTAATTGGGAGTCAACCCAATCGTCACTTAACAACACTAAGTAAGGATGTTATATAAAAATGGCTACAAAACGTAAAAACGACACCCGCTTAGATCCATTTGCAACTGCCGTAGGCAATAGCAGCCTCGATGCATTACTTGAGCAAGCAAGCGCTGGTGATGTAATAAGAATGCCTGCGCCAAGCGACCCTACACGCGAAATAACCTTAGTGTGTAAAGTTATTGCTCATGCAGATATTGAATCTAGCACCACGGTTTACGGTAAAAACCGCCGTGTACAAGCGCTATTAAACGAAAAGTCGGTTTCTGATATTTTACCTGCAATCAGTGAAGATGGACGTAATCAACACCCTGCTTTACTTTGGGATCAGGGAAATACTAACTTAGTACTTGCCGGTTCACGTCGTCGAAAGGCATGTATTTTAGGTAATGCCGATTATTTAGTTTTAAGCTCTCCTGATTTTACCGATCAAGACGCTAAAATTTTAGCTGTATCTTCAGATCAGTACATAGCCCCAAGCCTTTGGGAACTAGGGCAAGCTTATCAACAAACTAAAAACGATCTTATTGAGCAAGGTAAAAAAGGCTCTTATCGCGAAATTGCCGCTATTGAAGGTGTATCGCACACCGCAATTGCAGATGCCATTAAAGCGTACGAGCAAATCCCCGCTGATGTAATTTCACTTTACCCAACGGCTAATCACGTAGGCAGAGAAGTCGCTAAAAAGCTTGTTAGTGCAAAGGAGCGCGACGAGCAGGCGTTTAACGCCCTAGTTAGCGAATTACATACAGACGATGAGATTAACGCCATTACAAGCGACGACAAGCGCGCTATGGCAATTACTAAACGTTTAACTACCGAGCCTAGCGCGGTTGCTAAACGTGAAGCTGTATTTGAAAACAACTTTATAAACGTACAACGTAATTTAAAAAGTGGTGACGTATCTATTAAAATAGATAATAAAGTGTTGACTGACAAACGCTTAGAACAACTTACTAAGCTGTTAAGCGCGTTTAATTAGCTCTTTATTACTTAGTAAAATAGTGATCTTAAAAGCCTGTTAGGTTAGTTAAATTCTGATCTGATGGGCTTTTTACTTAGTAAAATCTTGATCTTTTTTGCTATTTATAACCTATAAATCCCTCATTTTTGCTATAAAGATCACATTTTTACCAACTGAATTTAGTTTTTACGACTATTTGATGCTGGATCTTAATTTGTTAGTAAAAAACTGATCTGTAAAGCCCCTGCATTGTTAATAAATTGTTTGTAACATGTGTGTTTGCTGTTTACCTATTCTCATTTGGGCAGATAAAGTGCCATAAAGTACGTATAAACCGATTTTTTACTAACCTAGCAGCTCCAACCAGTTTATATAACGTTAATATTGCTTTTGCTGTGCGCAGTTAAAGAATATACTGGCAGAATTATTTTAAAAATTTAATACTTAGAGTGACATGTCTGCTAACTTATCAAAAAATGATTTACTGGCTATTTTTGAAGAAATAAAAAATGAGCAGGCAACCTTGTTCCCTCTTTCTGAGCGCTTTATAAAAAAGCTGTTTAGGCCCAACGTGCTCGATAAAGGCAAAGAGTATTATAAAAACGGCCAAATTAGTTGGTTAGAGCACAGCAGTGATTTTGCTGTTATTGATTCAACCGTACAAGGCGACACCGGATCAACATTTAACCAACGCATTGAGATCAGTAAAGTACCTACTGGTTACTCTGTTGATACGCATTGTACCTGTAATGCTAAAACCAAATGTAGGCACTTAGCCGCTGTATTATTTAAACTTAAAATAGAGCACTCAGGTGAATACGGAGAAGACTACTTTATTAACGATTGGTTTAGTGAACTGACAGCACTTAAAAGTGTTGATGCTAAAGCCCCTTCGCAAGTTCTTTTATTTGTATTAGACATTGAAAACAATAAAGTATTTTTAACGCCAAAAATTGCCAATTACGACAAAAATAATAATTACACGCTCGGGCGCAATTTAACTGAGCAACAATTAAATAGCTTTGTAACACCAAACGATTTGCTCGAAAGTGACTTTAGACTCTTTAGTTGGATTCGCTCACAAAATGCAGTAGGTAATTTAGAGCTAAAAGGTCAATGGGGCTTTAGCGCTCTACAACAATTAATTGCTACCGACCGTTTATTTTTACAACGCTCTCGTGTTGCTATTAAAGCGCAAACTGGGCAATCGCTTAACTTTAATTGGCAGCAACAAAACGAGTTATCGCAATTAATTATTGAGCTTGAACACAGTAAAAATTGGGCATTGATAAAAACCACGCCGCCTGCTTATTTAGACCTCGATCACTTTAAAGTAGGCCGGATCAGAACACAGCTTAGCGCCGACGAAATAGCACATTTACAATCTATTCCCGCACTGCACGATGCTAATTTTGATCGCATTTATAAACAACTTGCCGATAATTTTGGTGCCGGTGTTATTCCGCATCCGAATAACGAGCAAGTCAATGTTAAGCAACTTGGTAATGCTGTTTTAAAAGCCACTATGGATGAGCAAGGGCTTAAAGTTTCGCTATTGTTTAAATATAAAAATAAAAATTATTTGGCGGGGACAGCACCAGCGAGTTTAATAAATAGTGCATTTGAAAACACAGTAACAAATGAGTTAGTAAATTTAGGTTTTGAGTTTTGTAAAGGGGGTTTACAAAGTGAGTTTATATTTAATAAACAATCACCTATACATTTACATTGGCTTGTTTACGAAGTATTCCCTGGCTTTAAAAAGCGTGGCTGGCAGGTAACTCAAACTAAAGTAAATGTAGCCGACCCCCAAGGGCACGTTATACTCGACGTAAACCGTGCTGCAGGTCACCAAATGCATTGTAAAGTGCAATTAAGTGATGCCAAAGCCGCTGTACTTTTTAATACCGATGATGCCACGTATCAATCGTTAAATCGTCAAAGTGAGCTGTTTTATTACTACCCCGTTGGGCGTCAATTTGGTGTTATTAGTAAAGCCGCCATTAATTTACTGACCGAATTTAAACAACGTTTTGAATTTGTTAAAACACGCGATGAATTTAATATCCCGCTTTCTTATTTACCTGAGCTGGTAAAGCATACCGCAGTTACTATAGACCTTCATGATGACTCATTGGAGCGTTATCTTGATGAGTTAAACAACACCGAGCAGGCAATGCCAGTGGTGCCCTTACACGGTTTAAATGACTCGGTAACACTACGTGAATACCAGCAACAAGGCGTTGATTGGCTTAGTTTTTTAAAGCGCCACCAATTAGGCGGCATACTAGCTGATGACATGGGACTTGGTAAAACGCTGCAAGTTATTGCCTTTTTGGCCAGCAGTTTTAATCGCCCGCAAGCGGGCCCGACCCTTATAGTGTGCCCTACAAGTTTGGTAAGTAATTGGCAAAACGAAATAACCAAATTTGCTAAAAGTCTTAAAGTAACCACTATTTTTGGCTCGCAACGTAATGAGCCTTTACAACATTTAGCGCAAGCGCAGTGTATTTTAACTACTTACCCATTATTAAAGCGTGATATTGCTTACTACTCGCCACTTTATTTTGAAAATATTATTTTAGACGAAGCGCAATATATTAAAAACGATACTGCACAAGTCTCGCGCTTAGTTAAGCGTTTAAATGCCGACTTTAAGTTATGTTTAAGCGGCACGCCTATCGAAAATAATTTGTTTGAGCTTAAGTCGTTACTCGACTTTGCAATGCCTTCATTACTTGGCTCGCAAGCCCACTTTAAACAGCACTTTCAAACACCTATTGAGCGCGAAGCCGATTCAGAGCGAGCTGAGCAACTAAAAGCGCTTATTATGCCGTTTATATTACGCCGCACAAAAGCGCAGGTAGCTCAAGAGCTGCCACAAAAAACAGAGCTGTTAAAAGAGTTTGAGTTTGAACCTAAACAAAAAGATATGTACCAAGGTATTACGCGCGCCCTAGAAGAAAAGCTCATCGACTTATTTGCTGAGCAAGGCGCACAAAAAAGTAAGCTCGCATTTTTAGAAGCGCTGCTAAAGCTAAGGCAAATTTGTTGTCATCCAAAATTAATTGAGCCAGAAACACAAGCTGGTTCAGCAAAATTAGAATGGCTAACTACGCATTTGCCGTTAATGCTAAGCCTTGGTCGTAAAGTGATTATTTTTAGTCAATTTACCTCTGCGCTCGATTTAATTGCAGAGCGTTTAAACGACATAAATATTAATTTTAGTATGCTAACTGGGCAAACGCGCCATCGCGACAAAGTTATTGACGAATTTACCAGTGGCAAAACCTCGGTGTTTTTAATCAGTTTAAAAGCAGGCGGTACTGGGCTTAACTTAACTCAAGCCGATACCGTTATTCACTTTGACCCATGGTGGAACCCGGCTGTTGAAAAACAAGCCACCGATCGTGCTTATCGTATTGGCCAAACAAATCCAGTGTTTGTTTATAAATTAATTATGAGTAACTCAATTGAGCAAAAGGTATTTAAAATGCAGCAAGATAAGCAAGCGCTTGTTGATGCATTATTTACCGATAAATCAATGAGCTTTACTTCGTTTGATGAGCAGCAAATGTTATCGCTTATAAAAAGCTAATTTTTTTACTTAGCATGTGAACTAATTTAACCAAATGGCGTCTATTATATTGCTTGTTGAATAATTGCAGTTATCACAAGCTTCATGTTGATTTCCCTGTTTGGTTACTAAATTTAGTAATGATTGAGCCAGCCCTTTTAGCTGGCTTTTTTTATTACTTTAAT
>NZ_PNCY01000087.1:0-534 GCF_005887105.1 Pseudoalteromonas sp. S2893
AAAATAACTACCTTCCTTTGATTATTCAAAGTGAAAATGCGGGAGTGGCGGAATTGGTAGACGCGCTGGATTTAGGTTCCAGTATCTTAGGATGTGAGAGTTCAAGTCTCTCCTTCCGCACCATGTTCTGATATGAACTAAACTATCAATTGTTTTCTGTTGGGATATCGCCAAGCGGTAAGGCACCAGGTTTTGATCCTGGCATTCCCAGGTTCAAATCCTGGTATCCCAGCCAACAATGGCTAAGTAGCTCAGCTGGTTAGAGCACATCACTCATAATGATGGGGTCACAGGTTCAAATCCCGTCTTAGCCACCATTTCTTTTTTAGAAGTGGCTCTGCAAGAGTTAAATTGCAGCTCAATGAAGAGTTTAAAATAACTACCTTTCTTTGATTATTCAAAGTAAAAATGCGGGAGTGGCGGAATTGGTAGACGCGCTGGATTTAGGTTCCAGTATCTTAGGATGTGAGAGTTCAAGTCTCTCCTTCCGCACCATGTTCTCGATAAGAACTAAAATAATCAGCTCATACTTTG
>NZ_PNCY01000088.1:0-248 GCF_005887105.1 Pseudoalteromonas sp. S2893
GCTGACGTCTCATCGATGCTGAGGGCGTGTTGTTTTTTGCAGATTGAAATTTGTTCAATCTAGGGGCGATTAAAGCGCGGCGCGAGGTTTGTAACCTAGTGGGCTAAGTAAAAACCGAGCAAAGCTTCCGCGTCCTGCTCACGCCCCTTACATACATCCATGTAGGCAACAAACAGTTTATAGCCCCTAGGCAGAACCAGAATGGAAGCGAATGTTTGGGATTTAAGCTGCGTTATAGCCTATATATT
>NZ_PNCY01000089.1:0-267 GCF_005887105.1 Pseudoalteromonas sp. S2893
AACTGAGACTAATGCTTCATAACGGCGTTGGAAAGTAATATTCTCTTGTCCTAAGTCTAAATTAAGCTGATTTTTGCTGGAGCCCATCAATACTACTCACTCTTTTTACTATGTAATTAAAAAACTGATTTCAATAGCATCTAATACCAATTCGCTTAATTAATTAAACGTTTAGCCCCGCAAAATGATTTAGTATTATTGTGATCGGTGTTATCTACAGTGTCTTTTAATTGAATAAATATAAATCGGCCTAAGTTAACTTAGGCC
>NZ_PNCY01000090.1:0-294 GCF_005887105.1 Pseudoalteromonas sp. S2893
ACGCGCTAAGCTCGTCGCGTCAGCAAGCTAAATGCCTACAGGTAAAATTAAGCTCAGTGTTAAACTTTGCATGTAGACGCAAAGCTTGCTCGCGTGAAAAGCGCAGTTTTTAATCTGTTTAAAGCCACTTAAAAACAAAAAACCGATGTTTAAACTAAACATCGGTTTTTCTTTACTGAAAGCTGATAGCTAAAAACTAACTACTTTACTTTATACGTTGGGTTTCGCTTCGCTCTTCCCAACCTACGTTATTTGCCTATCGCTTATTTGGCTAATATTTGATTTATTGGTCCT
>NZ_PNCY01000091.1:0-333 GCF_005887105.1 Pseudoalteromonas sp. S2893
TCCCCATCGTCTAGAGGCCTAGGACACCGCCCTTTCACGGCGGTAACAGGGGTTCGAATCCCCTTGGGGACGCCACTTACTATTTATAGTAGGGTAGTGTTATTAAAAACTCGCCTGAAACGAGTCAAACCATTCAGTTGTCCTAGTGACACAGAAAACGTTTTTGAGAAGATAATGCCATTCGCCTCGCAGGCTCGGTCTCATCTTACTTAGAAATAGCAAATCAGTGATTTGCAAAGCAATTTCTGCGTCCCCATCGTCTAGAGGCCTAGGACACCGCCCTTTCACGGCGGTAACAGGGGTTCGAATCCCCTTGGGGACGCCACTTACTAT
>NZ_PNCY01000092.1:0-231 GCF_005887105.1 Pseudoalteromonas sp. S2893
CGCGGGATGGAGCAGCCTGGTAGCTCGTCGGGCTCATAACCCGAAGGTCGTCGGTTCAAATCCGGCTCCCGCAACCAATTTTTTTAAAAGCTTGGTTACTGTAAACTCTAACTTAAGAGATTAAATTAAGTAGTCGATAGACTTAAAATATACAGGCGCGGGATGGAGCAGCCTGGTAGCTCGTCGGGCTCATAACCCGAAGGTCGTCGGTTCAAATCCGGCTCCCGCAAC
>NZ_PNCY01000093.1:0-291 GCF_005887105.1 Pseudoalteromonas sp. S2893
GATCCTCAATCCACGCTACAGAGGAGTGGAGGAACTATATAAAGGCAGGTATTTCACTTTTCTAGAGACGTAGAAAAAATGCTTCATTTCTTAAGCAGCGATCTGCTATTAGGAGTCGGTGCGCTACGCTGTCAAATATCGTGCGGACTAAGGTACCCATATATAAAAACACTATATTTACCATAAAATGATGTGCAGCGAGCCTTATCCTCGGGTTACGTCATACTCAACCCACTCTACGGAGGTGGTGATATTACGTCAAGAGAAGGATTTCACTTGTCTCCAGACGTA
>NZ_PNCY01000094.1:0-304 GCF_005887105.1 Pseudoalteromonas sp. S2893
ACGACATAGATAGCCTAATCGATGAAGTTGAAGATTCACCTGCCGCTCAAGTAGCAACAGATAATGATACAGAGCGAGATATTGATAGCGCATTAGCTGATTCAGTCGAAGATCTAGCTGATGCACAGCAAGATTTTGACGAAGATGATATTGAAACCTTAGCGTCTTCACTTATTGATGAGCCAGAGCTTCTCGAGGAACCAGAGCTTGTAGAAGAGCCTGAGCTTGTAGAAGAGCCAGAGCTTGAAGAAGAGACAGCCACTCAAGTGGCGCCTGAACAGTAAAAAAATAAAAATAATGCATC
>NZ_PNCY01000095.1:0-244 GCF_005887105.1 Pseudoalteromonas sp. S2893
TCAGTGGTATGATTGTGCAAATAAAAACCGATTACTACTTGTTTTAAATCTCTGTTTAGAATTATGTACACCGTTTAAATTAAGACAACTAACTGACTGGGTATTTGAAAACCCGCGTTTTAGCTTAGATGATGCTGCTTTTTATGAACAGGTATATAACTACTTAGATGGTTTTGAGCTGTATATGCCTGCACATATTTGCCAAATTGCGCTCACTGCCAGCGCTGTAATATTTCATTAAATC
>NZ_PNCY01000096.1:0-324 GCF_005887105.1 Pseudoalteromonas sp. S2893
AAGTAAAGTGGTGGAGCTAAGCAGGATCGAACTGCTGACCTCCTGCGTGCAAGGCAGGCGCTCTCCCAGCTGAGCTATAGCCCCACATATGCTGGTCTTATTGTTTGTTATCCGACTTCGTTTTAACCTTAGTGATAAGATTAAGAAGAAGTGGTGGGTCTGGGTGGATTTGAACCACCGACCTCACCCTTATCAGGGGTGCGCTCTAACCAACTGAGCTACAGACCCAAACAATAAGTGTTGTTCTCTTTACAATTAACAATCATCTGTGTGGACACTACGAACAAATAAGTTCTAAATCGTATAAGGAGGTGATCCAGCCCC